>JBGVLO010000143.1:0-40958 GCA_045124315.1 Lachnospiraceae bacterium | reverse complement strand
ACTAATTTTGGGCTGAAGATACATTTTAAATTCATCATTTTCCAATGCCTGTTGCATATTATTCGTAATGGTCATCTCTAACTGTATCTCATTTTCCAAATCTTGATCATAGAAACAATACCTTTTATCCGGATTTTTCTTCACTTTCTTCCGTGCAATATTTGCATTCTCAATAGCCTTCATTACATCATCGCCATCTTTAATCATACAAATACCACTTACCAAATAGCTGTTTTCTCCCATGTTACAATATTTGATTTTATTCATAAACTCCTGATTCAAACGTTTCAAATTTGAAACAACCTGTTCTTCATTTATATAAGTCATTAACAACAAGAAATTATCAGCCGAAACCCGACCCATCAACACAATATCATAGGACTGCGCAGATACAATTTTCGAGATTTCCTTCAACAAATTATCTCCCGCTTCATATCCTATCGTATCATTTATATATTTAAATTTGTTAATATCCATGCAAACAATTGCATATGGTACATTCTGATGTGAAGCTAATTGTTCTTCCACGTCTTTTTTAAATTTAGGTTGTGTTGGTAATTTGGTCAAAGAATCATAATTCTTCAAATATTCCACTCTATTCTTTACCTTTTCAGAAGCACGCAATTTCAATAAGTATACTGAAATTATTTTCGTAACGGTTATCAGCGTCTCCATCTCTTCTTTCAACCAATCACGTGTCTTTTTCTCGTGTCCGACGCATATACATCCTTTCACTTCATTCTCATCATAAAACGCACATAAAAGTGCAGATTTTACATTTAACATTTCTATAAATGGTGCATACCCCGGATGCTTTTTCATAACGTTCGTATTTGAAAAGACGCGCAAACCTCTTTCATCAAAGCATTCCTCAAAAGAAGGAATATCCTTCAAATCCAAAAACTGCATTGCATTGTAAAAATTCAACCCATCTTTTATGTTCCAAGAATAAGTAGTATGTAATATATCGTGGTCATCCACTTCCAACACCATCACATTATCGCAGCAATAATACCTGCCTACCTTATCCAAAATCATCTTAATCGCACTTGCAACATCTTTTGACTCAAGCATAACATCAACTGCAAAATCTGTAATTTCTCTTTTAAAATCTCCATAGGAATTCTTTTTCTTTTCTTTTACTACATATTCATGATAAAATTCTCCAGACTTTGCATATTCATCCCCAGCACACGAAGGATCGTATATTTCATAATTCATATCACCAGATCTTGATACTCGATACATGGCATAATCCGCATGACGAAACAAAGGATTAAAATTTCTGCCATCACAAGGAAATCTGGACACACCAATTTCGCATGATACACTCAAATTCTCCCCTGCATACACACACTTTATCTCTTGCGAAATTTCTAATACTTTTTTCTTAATCACATCTATACTTGACACATCTTTCAGTAAGATAAGAAAATCATCCCCACCTATACGCGAAATAATATCTTTTTTCCGAAAAACCTTTTTCAGTCGTTCCGCAACTGCAACCAAGACATTGTCTCCAAAAAAATCACCAAAGCGCCTGTTAATCTCACGAAACTCCTTTATATTGATTAAAATAAGGGCATGCTTTCCAAAACTACCTTCATTACGCAAGTAGTTCTCTATCATATTTTGAGCCTTTACCTTGCAATACAATTTGGTAAGCGGATCCAAAAGAGCCTGCTCTACCAGTAAATCCCGCAAATGTTTTTCTTCGTCATTGTCTGCAATTCTACCAATTAAAGATTTCGGAGTACCATTCTGGTCACATATTACAGTAGCAATAGCCATACACCATATAACACTTCCATCTTCCTTTATATATCGAAATTCACATTTTTGTCTACTTCCTTCTGACAAAAATGCAAGCACCGTATCAACATCTGCCTCATGAATACGTTCATAATGATGTAACTTATCTTTAAAACCAGAAATTTTCACTCCGTTTGTTTCTGTCAATTCAAATTCTCTTGTGAGCCAAAAGCTATCATTCGCCATATCATACTCAAAAAAACACTCGTGCTTTATCTCACTTAATGCTTTCTTAAATTCAGCAGCTGACACCCATTCCCCATTTGATAACTTCTTCTGTTCTTTTTTTTCAACCTGAAAATGTTCCATATAATCATCCTCATTCTATTATGATCAATCAGTAAATACTATTATACCAAAAACATGCATTTTATACAATCACTGGCAATCATTCAACTTATTACAATTGATAATAGATTTCTTTCGGGAGATATGCGCGAACAAATATGCCATCTTCCCGATAACTTTCCTCTAGTAATTGACCATATTTCCTAATCAATTGAATTTTCCCCGCCTCTGTATACTTCAACACACGTTCCAAATAGACTTTCTGTTCTTTTAAAATTTCTTCTATTTCAAACAATACTTTGTCCAAACCAATTTTTTTCTTTGCTGAGATCTGTAATGTAACATCTGCTTTTCCGTCTTTCACAATCTGCTCTGGATCCGCTTTATCAATTTTATTAAACAAAGTAATAACAGACTTATCTCCTGCGCCTAGAAGTTCCAGCGTTTCATACACTGTATGCATATGGACATCCGCCGACGGGTTTGAACTATCTACCACATGCAAGATCACGTCCGCGTATTTTGCCTCTTCCAAAGTACTTCGAAATGCCTCTATTAAATGGTGAGGCAGCTTCCGTATAAATCCAACCGTATCTGTCAACAAAATCTGCTGACCACTTTCTAGTTTTAAATTTCTTGTTGTGGGATCAAGTGTAGCAAACAGCTTATCCTCCTCCAATACATTTGCCTGTGTCAATGTATTTAACAAAGTGGATTTTCCTGCATTCGTATATCCCACAATTGCAATTACAGGTACTGGATTTCTACTTCTTTGCTTTCTAGCCACCTCTCTAGCTTTTCGAATCCCATCCAATTCTCTCTTTAATATAGAAATCCGTTCCCGAATCAAACGCCTGTCAATTTCTAATTTCTTTTCACCAGGCCCCCTGGTACCAATTCCACCTCCAAGTCTAGATAACGAACGGTCCAAACCAACCAACCTCGTTGCTCTATATTTTAATTGTGCTAATTCTACTTGAATATTTCCTTCTCGTGTCGTTGCATGTTTCGCAAAAATATCCAATATCATAATTGTTCGATCAATCACCTTTATCTGCAAAGCTTCTTCAAGATTTTTCAACTGAACAGGCGACAATTCATCATCGCATACTACACTAGTAGCATCACACTCATTAACATAGGTAGCTAATTCTTCTATCTTACCTTTTCCTATATAAGTCCCAGGATGAATCTTTTCCCTTTTCTGAACCATTCTTCCAACAACAATTGCACCAGCTGTCTTCGCCAACTCTTCTAATTCATCCAAACATGCTTCTGTGTCATCTTTTGGATTTTCTTCCACAGAAACAAGCAAAACACGCTCTTCGATTTCATGAATCTCGTGTAAACCACTCATTATAATTTCCTCCAAATATATACTCTTATTAATAATTTTAAGGGATTTCTGTCCAGTAGTCAAAAGATATTTTTGCAAAACCTAGAATAATAGTTACTCTTCTGCATGTGCACATGTGTATATGTTGCATTTTTCGATTCCTCCCCCTCTTTACAATGGCGAAGTATGGAAATCCAAAAAGAAAAATGTAGAATCTATTGCAAAAGAAATTAGTTTGTGATAAAATTAACACATCATGTAATGCTAACGTGGTGTTTAACCGTTTTGTTAAATTTTTCACGAAATTAACATCGGTATTAAAAGAATGGAGGAATAATTATTATGTCTAAGAAAGTAGTTTTAGCTGGAGCATGTCGTACAGCAATTGGAACAATGGGTGGTTCATTAAGTAACACTCCTGCTGCAGATTTAGGTGCAATAGTAATTAAAGAAGCATTAAATAGAGCTGGAGTACCTGGTGATCAGGTAGATCAGGTATATATGGGTTGTGTAATCCAGGCTGGTTTAGGACAGAATGTTGCACGTCAGGCAACAATCAAAGCTGGTTTACCAATTGAAGTACCTGCTGTTACTGTAAACGTTGTATGTGGTTCTGGTTTAAACTGTGTAAACATGGCTGCACAGATGATCATGGCTGGTGAAGCTGATATCGTTGTTGCCGGTGGTATGGAGAACATGTCTATGGCTCCTTATGCATTAGACAAAGCTCGTTTCGGATACAGAATGAACAACGCAACAATCAAAGACTGTATGGTTAATGATGCTTTATGGGATGCATTCAACGATTACCATATGATCAAAACTGCAGACAATATCTGTGAAGAGTGGGGAATCACAAGAGAAGAATTAGATGAGTTTGCATTAAAGAGTCAGCAGAAGGCTGAAGCTGCTCAGAAGAACGGTGCATTTGATAAAGAAATCGTTCCTGTATCTGTTAAGAAGAAAAAAGAAACAGTAGAATTCAAGGTAGATGAAGGACCTCGTGCAGGTTCTACAATTGAAGGTCTTGCTAAGCTTCGTGCAATCAATCCAGATGGATTTGTAACAGCTGGTAATGCTTCCGGAATCAATGACGGAGCTGCTGCTATCGTTGTTATGAGCGAAGAAAAGGCAAAAGAATTAGGTGTTAAGCCTATGGCTACATGGGTAACTGGTGCTCTTGCAGGATGCAGACCTGAAGTTATGGGTATCGGACCTGTTTACTCTACCAAGAAAGTTCTTGATAAGGCTGGAATGCAGATTGGTGATTTCGATATTATCGAAGCAAACGAAGCTTTCGCTGCTCAGTCAATCGCTGTAGGAAGAGATTTGGGTATCGATGTAGACAAGCAGTTAAATCCAAATGGTGGTGCTATCGCATTAGGACATCCAGTTGGTGCTTCTGGATGCCGTATCCTTGTTACACTTCTTCACGAGATGGAAGCAAAAGATGCTAAGACTGGTCTTGCTACTCTTTGTATCGGTGGAGGAATGGGATGCTCCACTATCGTTAAGAGAGACTAATTTCAATACGCCCATGTTTCACAGAGACATGGGTGTTGTATCATAAGAATAACTAATATCATGTCTGTACATGTATTGGAATCAAGAAAGGATAGAACACAATGGAATTTATCACATATGAACAAGAAGAGTTTGTAGGTATTATTACCATTAACCGTCCAAAGGCATTAAATGCATTAAACAGTACTGTTTTAGACGAATTAAATGCTACATTGGACAACATCGATATCAACACAACAAGATGTCTTATTTTAACAGGTGCCGGTGACAAATCTTTTGTTGCGGGAGCGGATATCGGAGAAATGAGCACATTAACAAAAGCTGAAGGCGAAGCATTTGGAAAGAAAGGAAATGATGTTTTCCGTAAGCTTGAAACTTTCCCAATCCCAGTAATTGCTGCTATCAATGGATTTGCACTTGGTGGTGGATGCGAAATTTCTTTAAGCTGTGACATCCGCATTTGTTCAGACAATGCTGTTTTTGGACAGCCTGAAGTTGGTTTAGGAATCACGCCAGGTTTTGGTGGTACACAGAGATTGGCTCGTGCAATCGGTGTTGGAATGGCAAAACAAATGATTTATTCTGCTAGAAATATTAAGGCGGATGAAGCTTTCCGAATAGGTCTTGTAAATGCAGTATACACTCAGGAAGAATTAATGGATCAGGCAAAGAAGCTTGCTTCTACTATTGCTAAAAATGCTCCAATCGCTGTTCGTAACTGTAAGAAAGCAATCAATGATGGATTACAGGTCGATATGGATGCTGCAATCGTTATTGAAGAGAAGTTATTTGGTGACTGCTTCGAGACAGAAGATCAGAAAGCAGGAATGGGAAATTTCTTAGAAAAAGATAAAGAAAAGAAATTAAAAATTGTTCCTTTCCAGAACAAATAATTTCTAAATTATGAAATTTTTGTCATTTTTTAAAAATACATTGACACTGTTATTGTTTTACAAGTATTATACTTGTAGTTATAATAGAATATCTTAAGGAGGATTATTAACATGGTAGTTGGAGTAATTGGTGCAGGAACTATGGGTTCAGGTATTGCACAGGCATTTGCTATGACAGATGGTTATGAAGTACGTCTTTGCGACATCAAGCAGGAATTTGCAGATGGTGGTAAGGCTAAAATTGAAAAGAACTTAAAGTTCTTAGTTGGAAAAGAAAAAATCACTCAGGAGAAGGCAGACGAAATTGCTGGTAAGATCAAAACTGGTTTAAAAGATATCTGTACAGATTGTGATCTTGTAATCGAAGTAGCTCCTGAAAATATGCAGATTAAGAAGGATACATTCAAGGAATTACAGTCTATCGTACCTGCTGATTGTATGTTTGCATCTAACACTTCTTCTCTTTCTATTACAGAGATTGGTGCTGGACTTGACAGACCTATGATTGGAATGCATTTCTTCAACCCTGCTGACAGAATGAAATTAGTTGAAGTTATTGCAGGCGCAAATACACCAGCTGATCTTGTAGAAAAGATTAAGAAGATTGCTGTTGAAATCGGTAAAGAGCCTGTTCAGGTTGAAGAAGCTCCTGGATTTGTTGTTAACCGTATCTTAATTCCTATGATTAACGAAGCAATCGGTATCTATGCAGAAGGTATTGCTTCTGTAGAAGGTATTGATACAGCTATGAAACTTGGTGCCAGTCATCCAATGGGACCTTTAGCATTAGGTGATTTAGTTGGTCTTGATATCTGCTTAGCTATTATGGAAGTTCTTTACAACGAAACTGGCGATTCAAAATATCGTCCTCACCCATTGTTGAGAAAGATGGTTCGTGCTGGTAAGTTAGGTAGAAAAACTGGTATCGGTTTCTATGACTATAGCAAATAATTTCATATACACTTCGATTGATTATGTATAAACTTTTGGAGAGTAGTTACTACTCTCCTGCTTGCTGGGTATATCAGCATACTATGATATTGGGGTCCAAAGGCATTTTGACCTTTTGACCTTGGCATCACACTATTGAGATGTGAGTCAATTTAGACTTTCATTGTTATAGAGAATAATGAACCAAATGGTTCAAATAAAGATGGAGGAATTGAGATGGATTTTTCTTTAAGTAAAAAACATGAAATGGCAAGAACTCTTTTCAGAGAATTTGCTGAAACAGAAGTAAAGCCTTTCGCTCAGGAAACTGACGAAACAGAACATTTCCCTACTGAAATCGTTAAAAAGATGCAGAAATACGGTTTCATGGGTATCCCAGTTGAAAAGGAATACGGCGGACAGGGTTGTGATCCTTTGACTTACACTATGTGTGTAGAAGAACTTTCTAAAGTTTGTGGTACTACTGGTGTTATCGTTTCTGCTCATACATCATTATGTGCAGATCCTATCCAGACATACGGTACTCCAGAACAGAAAGAAAAGTTTTTGGTTCCATTGGCAAAGGGTGAAAAGCTTGGTGCTTTTGGTTTAACTGAACCAGGTGCTGGTACAGATGCCCAGGGTGTTCAGACTAAGGCTGTTTTAGATGGTGATGAGTGGGTACTTAACGGTTCTAAGTGTTTCATCACAAATGGTAAAGAAGCTGACATTTATATCATCATTGCTTATACTGACATTGTAGAAGATAAGCGTGGAAGAAAGCAGAAGAAATTCTCTGCATTTATCGTAGAAAAAGGAACTCCAGGATTTACATTCGGTACAAAAGAAAAGAAAATGGGTATCCGTGGTTCTGCTACTTACGAATTAATTTTCCAGGATTGTAGAATTCCAGCAGAGAACCTTCTTGGACAGCGTGGAAAGGGATTCCCTATCGCAATGCACACTCTTGATGGTGGACGTATTGGTATCGCTGCTCAGGCTCTTGGTATTGCAGAAGGTGCATTAGAGAGAACTATCGAATATACAAAGGAAAGAAAGCAGTTCGGACGTACAATTGCTCAGCAGCAGAATACACAGTTCCAGTTAGCTGATATGGCTACAAAGGTAGAAGCTGCTCAGTTATTAGTTTACAAAGCTGCTATGAAGAAAGCTCAGTATATGCAGGATCATAAAACTTCTTATTCAGTAGAAGCTGCTATGGCTAAGTTAATGGCTGCTGAAGTTGCTATGGAAGTAACAACAAAGGCTGTTCAGTTATTCGGTGGATACGGATACATTAGAGAGTACGATGTTGAGCGTATGATGCGTGATGCTAAGATTACTGAAATTTACGAAGGAACAAGTGAAGTTCAGCGTATGGTAATTGCAGCAAATATTTTAAAATAATTTCTACATTGTAGATAACACTTAATCAGGTTTTTCTGAAACTATAAAATATAAGGAGTGAATGACTGTGAAAATCGTTGTATGTATTAAACAGGTTCCAGATACAAAAGGCGGCGTTAAATTTAACCCAGATGGTACTTTGGACAGAGGTGCAATGCTTACTATCATGAATCCAGACGATAAAGCTGGTTTAGAAGCAGCACTTAGATTAAAAGATCAGTACGGTGCTGAAGTTACTGTATTGACAATGGGTCTTCCTAAGGCTGAGGAAGTACTTCGTGAGGCTATGGCTATGGGTGCTGACAAGGGTATCCTTGTTACAGATAGAGTTTTAGGTGGTGCAGATACTTGGGCTACTTCTACTACTCTTGCTGGTGCACTTAGAAATATCGATTATGACTTGATCATCACTGGTCGTCAGGCGATCGATGGAGATACTGCTCAGGTAGGACCTCAGATTTCTGAACATCTTGATATTCCTGTAATTTCTTATGCTCAGGATATTAAGATTGACGGAGATGCTGTTATTGTACAGCGTCAGTATGAAGACAGATACCATGAAGTTAAGGCTAAGATGCCTTGCTTGGTTACTGCACTTTCAGAATTAAATGAGCCACGTTACATGACTCCAGGTGGTATTTTTGATGCTTACGATAAGGAAATTACTGTATGGGGAAGAGCTGATCTTAAAGATGTAGATGATTCTGATCTTGGATTAAAGGGTTCTCCTACTAAGATTGCTAAGGCTTCTGATAAGGTAAGAAAGGGTGCTGGTGAAAAAGTTACTCTTGATCCGGATGAAGCTGTTAAGTACTTAATCGGTAAGTTTGAAGAGAAGCACATTATTTAATATATAAGAAAGAGTGGTGACAAGAATGAATTTAGAAGAATATAAAGGCGTATTTGTCTTTGCTCAGCAGGTAGACAATGAGATTAGTTCAATCGCATTCGAGTTGCTTGGAAAGGCAAAAGACTTAGCAAGTGATTTAAATACAGATGTAACTGCTGTTTTAGTTGGTTCTAACGTAAAGGGATTAGCTGATCAGTTAGCTGAATATGGTGCAGATAAGGTTATCGTTGTTGATGATCCTGAATTAAAGGATTATAGAACAGAGCCTTATACACATGCATTAGCTTCTGTAATCAATGAATACAAACCAGAAATTGTTTTAGTTGGTGCTACTGCTATCGGTAGAGATTTAGGACCTAGAGTATCTGCTCGTGTTAAGACTGGTCTTACAGCTGACTGTACTGTACTTGAGATTGGTAACTTCCCAATCAACCCAACTCCAAATCAGAAGTCTGGACAGTTATTAATGACACGTCCTGCTTTCGGAGGAAATACAATCGCTACTATTGCTTGTCCTGATAACCGTCCTCAGATGGCTACAGTACGTGCTGGTGTTATGCAGAAGATTTCTCCTATTAAGGGAGCAAAAGCTGAAGTAATCGAATTCAATCCTGGATTCACACCAGATAACAAGTATGTAGAAATTTTAAATATCGTAAAAGAAGTAAAGGATATCGTTGATATCTCAGAAGCTAAGATCTTAGTTTCTGGTGGTCGTGGTGTTGGAAGCGCTGAGAACTTCAAGTTATTGGATGACCTTGCAGAAGTACTTGGTGGTACTGTAAGTTGTTCACGTGCCGTAGTTGATGATGGCTGGAAGCCAAAGGAATTACAGGTTGGACAAACTGGTAAGACTGTACGTCCTCAGATTTACTTTGCTATCGGTATTTCAGGTGCTATTCAGCATACAGCTGGTATGGAAGATTCTGACCTTATCGTAGCAATCAACAAAGATGAGAATGCTCCTATCTTTGATGTAGCTGATTATGGTTTAGTTGGAGATTTAAATAAGATCGTTCCACTATTAACAGAGCAATTAAAAGCAGCTATTGCTAACAAATAATATTATATGACATAATAATTATCATAATGATACATGAATAGGCGAATGCAAAAGATTAAGCATTCGCCTATTTTTTCTTTTTGTTTTATTTACAATTGAGCTGACCAAATTCGCTATTCAATTAAAAACAGGCCAGTTACCGTTTGCAGATCTGTGAACGGTAAGCCAGTATATCCACTGACAACACTTTCATAGGAAAGAACAAAGTGGACAAGTCCGCTTCAGTTTGATTTACGCGAGTAACGAGCCAAAGTCCACGCTAGCGACGCGAAGCTAGTCCTTTAGGGCTTCGCGTCGCTAGCGTGGACCTTGGCTACTACCGCGATAACTTGAGAAACTCGTAAAGCGAGTTTCTTATAGTCGGTTGAAAGCTACTGCGTTCTTTGAACTGCACATCCTCGCGGAGCGTATTTGCTATATAGGAGACGAAGTTTCCTATATAGCAAAAAGGGACTTAATGAAACTTCATAAGTTCATTAAGTCCCGCTCTCTTCTATCGCACAAAATTACTATTCAAATCATGTAAATTCTAATTCGGATTTCTTTGTAATCATATACATAGTTCGAAACATTTCCAATCTATCTTATACCGGATATGTCTTATTCTCCTCGTTTGCGACGGTTGAATCAATTTTACTCTGCTGAGCTTCGCGATATTTAAAGAAGTCAGTCGCAACCTGAGGGAACAATGCGTAAGTTAACACATCTTCGTCCTGCTGTTTATACTGCTTCATTTCCTCTTCTAAGTCTTTTAACTGTGGCTTAATCAAATCAGCAGGTCGACAAGTAATTGCTTCTGTATCTCCAATACACTTCTTCTGAACTTCTGGGTCGAAAGGCTTTACAGTCTGACCAAACTGTCCAGAAAGCAACTTTTTCGATTCCTTGGTTACCATTTTGTATCTCTCACCCATAACTACATTTAACACAGCCTGAGTACCAACAATCTGAGAAGATGGTGTAACCAATGGTGGCTCACCAAAGTCTTTACGTACACGAGGCACTTCCTCCAAAACTTCCTGGAAACGATCCGATGCACCCATCTCGTCTAACTGAGATACTAAGTTTGATAACATACCACCAGGAACCTGATACATCAATGTTTTAATATTAACACCTAACACCTTTGTACTCATTCTTCCTGACTTTAACCACTCATCTCTCAATGGAGCAAAATGATTTGCAATCTCTGCTAATAAGTTCTGATCTAATCCTGGATCATACTCTGTACCTTCAAATGTCTTAGCCATTACTTCAGTAGCAGGCTGAGAAGTTCCCATTGCCAATGGTGACATTGCGGTATCGATAATATCACAACCAGCTTCCACAGCCTTCATATATGTCATCGAAGCAACACCTGATGTATAATGTGTATGAAGATCAATTGGAATAGAAACTGCTTCCTTTAATGCTGTAACTAACTCTGTTGCCTTATAAGGTGTCAACAAACCAGCCATATCCTTGATACACAATGACTTTGCACCCATATCTTCAATCTTCTTAGCCATATCCTTCCAGTAATCCATAGTATATGCATCACCTAATGTATAGGATAAAGCAATCTGAGCATGTCCATTTTCTTTATTCGCAGCTTTTACTGCGGTCTCCAAGTTACGAACATCGTTCAAACAGTCAAATATACGAATAATATCAATACCGTTTGCTAATGATTTTTGTACAAAGTATTCTACCACATCATCTGCATAGTGATTATATCCTAAGATATTCTGTCCACGGAATAACATCTGTAACTTTGTATTCTTAAACCCATCTCTTAATTTACGAAGTCTTTCCCATGGATCTTCCTTTAGGAAACGAAGAGATGCATCAAATGTAGCTCCACCCCAACACTCTACTGCATGGTAGCCTACTTTATCCATTTTATCAATAATTGGCAACATCTGCTCAGTTGTCATTCTTGTAGCAATCAAAGACTGATGGGCATCACGTAAAACTGTTTCTGTAATCTTAATTGGTTTCTTAACCTGTTCTGCCATTTATACTACCTCCTAATTCATTTTATTTATCAGACATCCTGCAAAACATTACATTCGTCAAAGTGTCCAATTCTATCCACATACCTTATGAGTACTTGTTTTGTCTAACTACTAAATTCCAAAAATAGCCATAAACACACCGGCTGCAACTGCGGTTCCGATAACGCCGGCTACATTTGGTCCCATTGCATGCATCAACAGGAAGTTCGAAGGATCTGCTTGTGCACCTACCTTTTGAGAAACACGTGCTGCCATAGGCACCGCAGATACACCTGCTGATCCAATCAGTGGATTAACCTTTCCTCCAGTAAGTACGCACATAAGCTTACCAAACAATACTCCGGCTGCGGTTCCCACTGCAAAGGCAATCAATCCTAATGCAACAATCTTTAATGTAGTTGCCTGCAGGAAATCTTCTGCACTTGTAGTAGCACCTACAGAGGTACCAAGTAAAATAACTACAATATACATCAAAGCATTTGAAGATGTCTCTGCTAACTGATTTACAACACCACATTCTTTGAATAAATTACCTAACATAAGCATACCAATCAATGGAGCTGTTGAAGGCAACAGCACTACAACTACAATTGTTACGATAATAGGGAACAAAATCTTCTCCAATTTAGAGACTGGACGAAGCTGTTCCATCTTAATCTCTCTCTCTTTTTTCGTCGTTAATATCTTCATAATTGGAGGCTGAATAATCGGTACCAATGACATATAGGAATATGCTGCAACCGCAATCGGTCCCATATATTCTGTCTGTCCCAGCTTACTACATAAAAACAGCGAAGTAGGACCATCTGCACCACCAATAATGGAAATAGCGGATGCTGCTTTATCATTAAATCCCATCAAAATAGCCATCAAATATGCTGAGAAAATACCAATCTGAGCTGCTGCACCAAGCAGGAAGCTCCTTGGGTTTGCAATCAACGGACCAAAGTCTGTCATCGCACCAACACCCAAGAAAATCAAAGAAGGTAAAATACTCCATTCATCTAATGTAAAGAAGTAATAGAACAAACCACCTATCCCATTTGATGTTTCCTCTGGTGAAGCCATAATATCCGGATAAATATTTACCAAGAGCATACCAAAAGCGATTGGAACCAACAATAATGGCTCATATCCCTTTTTGATTGCCAAATATAGAAACACACATGCAATGACGATCATAAGGACATTTCCCCATGTACAAGTTGCAAATGCTGTCTGATGTGCTAAATTCGTTAACGTATTTGTTACATATTCCATATTCACACCATTCCTATCGTTTTCCAACGATACGCCACGATCTGTAAGTTGAAAGAAGTGTGGCTTTTCCTTTCTAATTTATTTTCCCTCAACAAAATTAAATATTAGTTTAATGTTGCAACAACTGCACCAGACTCTACCTTATCACCATCTGATACATTAATGCTTGCGATGGTTCCATCCTGTGGAGCAACCACTTCATTTTCCATCTTCATTGCTTCTAGAATAAGGATTACATCCCCTTTCTTAACCTGCTGTCCCGTAGCTACTTTAACAGAAACAATCTTACCCTGCATTGGGGCATTCACTTTCACACTACCTTCTGATCCAGCTGCTGCCGGTGCTGCTGCCGGTGCTGCTTTTTTTGCTACTGGTGCTGCTACAGGTGCTGCACCTGTTGAAGCTCCTTCTTCAACAGTAACATCATAAACATTTCCATTTACTGTAATTGTATAATTTTTCATTATAATTTCCTCCTAATTTCAATTCAATTAAATAGACTAAATGCTTCTTTTCCATTTACTTCCTGTTCTACGCTTAATAGAAGTAATATTCAATCCATCTGCTGGTGCTTCAGCACCCATACTTGCCATAATTGCTGCAGTAATAACAGCAACAATTTCTAAATCATCTGTGACATCTTCCATTTCTGTCGCATTCTCAACAACAGGTGTAACAGTTTCAACAACATCTGTCTTTTTCTTACCTGCAAATGCCGCCTCAATCTTTGGAATAAAGGCAAACAATGATATGATACATGCAATGAAAATCAATACAACAAACACAATACAAATTGACATTACAGTATTGATTCCTGCTGTTTTCATTCTTTCACCTAATGAACCAGTTTCTTCATTATCCAGTGCAACATCAATGTCTATTACAGTATCACCGTCAAAAGTGAAAGTAAACACTGCATTCGCATTGGAATATTTCGCAATTGCTTTTCCTTCAATGCTGTCATCTTCAGTATTCTCACAAAAATCAATAGAGAGTACCTGAGCATATTCTCCTAAAGTTGTCTGAAGTTCACCCCAACTCTGATATCTCTGTAAATCCTCTGCTGTTACTCCATCTGTTTCTGAAATATTTTCAGTGACTACTGCCCATTCATAACTGTTCCACGAATCAATGGTATTAGTTATAGTCGATGATTTCGCATCCTGCCCGTCAACAGAACCAGTAACCTGCATCTCTACAGCTTCTGTAGAACCATCCGCAGCTAACACAGATATTGGAGAAATCCCTGTTACTCCTATTACACATAGGATTGCGACAATTATCGCTAAAAGTCTCTTTCTCATAATCTTGCTTCACCTCGCTTACATAGTTCCATGCTTTTTGCTTGGTCTACCATCTCTCTTTGTAAATAACATTTCAAAAGCATAGCACATCTGCTTACGAACAGAAGCTCCCTCAATTATGTTATCCACATACCCACGCGACGCAGCAACATCTACACTACTCTGGATTTTTTCATATTCCGCTGCTTTTGCAGAAATCTCAGCCTGCACATCCTGTGCATTCTTAATTTCTTCTGCATACATAATCTTTGCTGCTTCCTGTGAATCCATCATACCTATTTTTGCATTTGGTAAAGCAAATACTAAATCTGCACCAATGTGAGCAGAATTCATACTAATGTAAGCACTGCCAAAAGCTTCACCTGTAATAAGATTTACCTTTGGTACAGTTGCATGTGCAAAAGCATATGTAAGTTTTGCTACCGCATTTCCAATGTTCTTCTCTTCTTCCACTGTTCCCTTATATCCTTTTACGTTTGTAACGGATAATACCGGAATGTTAAATGCATCACACACATTTACAAAATTCGCGGCTTTTTCGCAGCCATCTGCTGAAAGTGCCTTTGTAAAGGACTCTACTTCCTTTCCTTCTTCATCAACAACAGCAGAAGCATTTGCTACCACACCCACTGTCATTCCATTCAAACGAATAAAGCCCACTACCATATCTTTGGCAAAATTCTTCTTTACTTCCATAAAGAAACCATTATCGGACAAGTCGCAGATTGCTGCTCTTGGATCTTTCATGTCTCCATCAAACATAAGTGATGCGCGATTAAGATCATCTGTACATTCTGAGAACGAATCATCATCCTCGTTATTTGATGGTAAAATAGATACCAATTCTCTAATCTGATTATAAATATTCTCCTCTGTCTCAACAAAGTCAACATTTCCATTCTTAGACTGGAAATCAGCTGCAGCAGTATCCAATTTTTCTACATAGTTTCCATCCAATGCATTTGGTGAATTCACAAATACTTTCGCATTCTCCTCTTCCATGAATGTAAAATCTCCCAACGCATTTGCTACTGCAACACCTCCACCACAGCTGCCAAATACAGCTGTAATCTGTGGTATCACTCCTGATGCCATAATCTTACTTGCATAAACCTTACCAAATGCATCCAAAGCATCTGTAGCTTCCTGCAATCTCAATCCTGCACAGTCAACCAAACCGATTACTGGCACCCCAATTTTCATTGCTAAATCATAGATATTAACAATCTTCTTTGCATGCATTTCTCCAATTGCTCCACCTAATGAAGATGCATCCTGACTATACACATACACAATATTGCCATCAATTAAGCCATATCCTGTGATTACACCATCTGCAGGAACTATTTTTCCTTCCAGGTTAAAGTCAGTATTTCTTTTTGTTACCTTTGCCCCGATTTCAACGAAACTATTCTCATCTAATAGGTTCATAATACGGTTCATTGCTGTTTGATCTGAACTACCCATTCTATCAGCCCTCCATCTTTTATTTTGTTAAATATTCATGTGGAATACATACACACAAATCTTTAATCTGTGAAAAACCACCAAAAATGGCAATTTACACTCTATGTAATTATATATGTTACAGAATAAAAAATCAACAAAATACCATGTTTTTTTGTTTTCATTTGCTTTATTTTTTTCTTTTATTGAAGTTACATACACAAATCATGTTATAATTGCTTTTTTTTGCCATTCCGGAATTTTATTTGATTCTTTTCTCATTTTCCTCTTTTAACGGCTGCAATGTTACTACCATTTTATCATCAATCCTTTTTTTCTCTTTTCGGATTGTATAAATGCTACTAAACAAAATTGCTAATAAACAGAAACAAATATTAAGTAATTCCGGTTTTGACAGTAGTTCTTTGTCTATATAGTTTTCCAAAAACAAAGGAAACAGAATCAGGAGGGAAGTAAATAACAAAGTGTACACTACTAAACCTTCCCCCAATTTTTTATTTTCCACAACTTTTTTTTCAATGACCTTTTCCATAACACGATCCACTTCCACTTTTTTTTCAATAATCTTGATATTGTCGTTTGTGGTAGTCAGTTTTTCTTTTAGTTTTGGCAAAAAAGCTTCATATCGATAGGCGTTTCCTAACATATCTGCTACTATTCCCAAGACCATTTCTGCATTCTTTGTATGCATATGAAACATTACAGTTTGTAGAGTATGCTTATGACTATCCAAATCCACATCGATTTCTACCGGAAGATAAATAAAACGTATTTCTATAGTGATGGGGTCTATGTAGATATGCTGGACATCACTCCATATGTTTTCCAATCTTCCACCCGCATTTTGTACCTGCTCGAAACCGGTTAAGATACTCAGAAATATTCCTTTTGTATCTTCAAATTGTAACTCTTTCACATTCAGATATTCTACAAGTGAAATGTAGCCTTTCCAGTTGTAAATAATCGTTTCTGCATCTTCTTTTTGAAAAGGAAGCACACTCTCCACATAAGGCATATTCTCAATATCTTTTGCATGCAATTTACCTTCTGTATGAAAATTCAACTTTAATTGATCTTCTTCCTGCACTAATATTTTCACTCTATCACCATCCCAGTTAATACCACAAGATTATAACTGCCTTGTAATTATATTTTCAAATTTTTAGTCTTGCTCTTTATCAATATTTGCGGATTGTATCTTGCGAATCGTCATCCGTATTTATAATTTCTTTAATTTGGACAAAATAACTGTAATTTTCATTTACAGTTACTTCCACACGATCTCCAACCTTGTGTTTATAGATTGCTTTTCCAAGCGGAGACTCAATACTGATTAATCCTTTTAAAGAATTTCCTCGAATGGTTGTTACAACACGATAGGTTTCACATTCATCATCTTCCTCAAAATACAAAACCACGGTGTTGTTCATTCCCACTTCGTCTTCTTTTGAACTTTCTTCCACAATCTGTGCTGTCTTTATCATTCTCTCAAGATAGCGAATACGACTTTCGTTTTTATTTTTATCTTTTTTGGCCGCATGATATTCAAAATTTTCACTCAAATCGCCTTGTGCTCTGGCCTCTTTTACTGCCTCCAACGCTTCTTTTCGTACAACCAGTTTTCTGTATTCGATTTCTTCCTGCATCTTTTCAATATCACTCTGTGTTAATTTATCATACATTTTGACTATATCCTCCTTTACCCATCATTTCCATGGATACTTTCTAAATCATAACGATAAAACAGACACCCGTTTTTTATTTATCCATAATATTCAAAACACAAACTATAAACATTATGGCATACCCTTCATGTTTTCGCAAGTTAATACTGTTAACTTCTACATTTTATTCCATTAGTCATGTATTGTTCACAGCCACTATCTTAATATCCAAAAAACTTGTGCAAAAAAAGCAAAAGTTGCAAAGAAACAGAAACAGTAGAATTAGACAAGATATTCCAATTTTGCTATAATACTTTTGTGTATTTGGAAAATGCTCCAGTATATGAGAAATAGTCATATCTGCTTATTTTCTTCCATTTATATACTTACTCCAAATACAACATAACTTTGAGTCAATTATTGTGATTTATACTATTTTTAAGGAGTCCATATGAAACAAAAAGCTACAAATATGTTTTTTCTATTATTTATTCTCATGCTAGTTATTTTATTTTTCTTTTTGCAACAAACACAGACCAATCAGCAAAATCCAATTTCTTCTTCGGAAACAACTTTGGATATCACCTGTTCTCCTTTGAACACATCTACAATTTCTCCAACATGCAGCCCGTCTCAAGCCACAAAAGATGATGGGATTTTTTCTTACTCTCAAGGACCAAAAGCCTGGGAAGCAAAAAGAGTTTGGTCTGGTTCCTGGGCAGAGATGACTTTAGACGGAAATAAGTTTGGCAGTTTTGGTTGTGGACTATGCTGTCTTGCCAATATCTATTCCACACTTTCCGGTCATGTCTGTTCTCCAATCGACATGTACGATCATGCAAAAGAGGTTTCCAATTACACACCTTCTTATGGGTATGGTGCAATTGACTGGAATGCTATGCAAAGTACCATTTTGTCCTGTGGTTTTTCTTCAAGTCTAGAAAAAAAGCCGCTGAAGTACAAGAAGTTCAAGCACACAGTAGCAAATATACCATGTGCAGTCGTACTGGTCAGCAGCTATTATAATGACACCTTCTGGAAAAACACACCTGGCCATTATGTTACTATTTGGAATTATTCTTCAGAAGATGATACGGTTTTCCTGTCTGATTCAGGGGATCCTAACAGAAACAGACAACGAATTCCCCTACGCTATATATATGACGCCCTAAAAGAAAGCAGCAACTATCAGCTTTTATGCATCCATAGTTATTCCGAGGACGAAAATCAATGGGGCTGGGATGAAATTTCAGATGAATGGATTGCTCCATAGATCAAACAAAACAAGACACAACCTATGGCCACTCCGGTACAATCCACCAACACATCTGTGAATTGGCCGGAGCGTTCCGGCACAAACAATTGGTGGATTTCATCACTACAAGCGTAGAGAAAACATATAATAAATGACACTTTTACAATCCAACTTCTTCTTTTTTTGTATAGAAGAAAGGGAACTGCTGTTAACAATTCTAAAATCAAATATTCTGTCATGTGTGCAGCCTTCCGAATAGGTGTATGTATCATTTCTTGAAACGTGATCTCCTGCTCTTCCGTCCATTCCTGATCCGTTACATGTTCTATCACCTGAATTATTCTTGAAATTATCCCTAAGCTCTGACCAGAAGACTCCTCACCGCTATGAGCTGAAAAACTCCAAATCAAACACATCATTGCCAACATAGGCACAAATGCCATCCATTTTAACTTTTTCATAGTTATCTATCCTTTTCCAATATGACTAATCTTTTGTTAACACTGTTTATTTCTCAAGCTTCTCTTGTATACAGACCTCAAAACTATTCAAAACCCTCTCCTTATATTCCTTCTAATATATGGTTATTTTTCTTTTCGCTACTACTTTTCCCACTTGCGCTTTCACCCAAACGACTCCTTTTTTCTTTGCTTTGAACTTTCCATCAAACAAACCAATCGTAGCCTTTCCACTTTTGTTTATGACATACCAGGATACATCATTCGATGCCCCATATACTTTTGCGGATACTCTCATCTTCTTGTTCTTTTTTATTTTTTGTTTTGGTACAACAATTTTTATATATGGAGCTTTCACGGTCACTTTACAAGTATCATAAATAGTTCCGGCGGCATCACAAAGTTGTATATATGTGTTACCTTTTTTTACTGATGTCACAATTCCGTTTTCTACAGTGGCTACTTTGGGTTTTGTACTCTTCCATACAAGATTTTTCTCCTGCCCTTCCGGAAGAACATTTGCCAACAAAGTTAACTTCTTACCATAACCAGTTATGGTATATGATTTTTTATTCAGCGTTGCTTGTAGTATTTTTGCTCCTTCTGTTTGCACTGGATTTTCTGGTGCTGACGAAACAATTTCAGTATCTTGAGGAGCCAAAGAAGGAGTCGGTTGTATTTCATTTTTATCAGCAGTATTCGTTGGGGACGGTACTACTTCTGTCGCTTCCCCTGTTGGTTTTGGTGTTACTATAGCAAAGGTTCCCGTAGGTTCTGGAATCTCTGTAGAAATAGGCATCGTCGGTTCTATAATTGCACTCATGTCAATAATTTTCCCAGATATCTCTACATTCTTGTCAACCTCAAACAAGAACGAATATCCTTTTTCGTCGTATTCCTTCTGAATTGTCTCAGTTTTCTCTCCTATTCCAAATAGAATCTCTCCTGTTTGAAACGTAAAATCCGGAATCAACACGCACTCTATTATTGTGCCTTTCTCAACGCTTGTCCCATCTAAGACTTCTACTCCACCATTGTACATGCGAATACTACAATGTTCCAATTCCCGTACCTTTAGTTCACACAGTTCTCCTTGTTTATAATCTCCTTTTACCTTGTAAGAAGCCTCCTCTGCCGTACAGGCATTTAATTCATAACACCATTCTCCTACTTTCAATGGAGCATCTTCAGTGTAAGCTCTATGGGCAATCAAAAAGGTACTATCTGGCACATTAAAATACTTATGGCTACCTGCATTTGCGGTATCGTTCCATGTTATATCCACATTATACCACTGTTTATCAATTTTCACCTGATTCCACGCATGCCCTGTACCCGAGGCCTTTCCTACCACATACACACTCTCTATCCCGGCTGCACTAAGCAGTAATTGAAATGCTTTCGCATATCCCTCACATACTGCACTATTATATTCCCCGGAAAAAACACCTTCTATGGTATGTGCCCATCTCTCATCCTGGGCACTTCCCCCAAGAGAATATGCATAAGTAATATTTTTGTTCAAAGCATCATGTAAAATTAGTTCTTTCTCATAATCCCCCTTTACACCCACAATCAAATCCAGGTACGATTGGATGGAAGTGTCTATTTTTTCTCGCATTTGTGCTCTTATGTCTCCAGTTACATATTCTTCCTGACATTGCAAAGTTACTTTTGCGATAGACCCATCATTAGTCTGAAAGTATGAATATCCCTTGGACCAAAAAAATTCGGGATGGTCATACAAAAAACACACAATTGCGATCCCTAACTCGTTTGTTGTAATATCTAGCGCTTCCACGTCCAATGCTACTGCATAATAATTTGTTCCACTGGCCGAAGTAGTAACAATGCCATCCTTCTCCGAACTATGAAAATCAAAAGCCGCACGTTCCAGAGCACCGTACAATATCTTCTCATTTTCTGTGTCTAATCGCTCTAATCCATATTTACCATAATACGGATTTTTACTAACCGCCTTTGTCTGTACTCCACCTTTTTTCACCACATAAAAATAGTGTTCTGGTATTCTGCACTCATCCATTACCTCTGGTTCAAATTCCTGAATCCCACATGACACTTCTGTTTCTACAACAGCTTGTGAAGCACCCTGAGCTTCTGCTTTTACTAATAATGCTCCACCTAATTCAACCACTATTAAACATATGGCAATGGCAAAACTCCATATTTTTTTCTTCATATTTCTTACCTCTCCATATTTCAATGTTGTCACTTCAAAACTCCAATCTTATGAAATGGCCAAATTCGAAAACAGACCTTTCCAACAATATGTTTCCTCTGAACGTTTCCAACTACGCTATACCTGCTATCCTGGCTGCTCTCCCTATTGTCCCCTAAGACAAAATATTCCCCTTCATCCAAAGTAAAAGGTTCACTGGCAAGCCCGGAATATCGTGTAGGGTTCTTCCCATAAGTTTCTTCCAGTACCTCTCCATCAATATAAATCTGTCCTTCAACAATCTGCACAGTTTCACCTGGCAATCCAATGACACGCTTTACATAATAATCATAGGCATCTGGATCCGAACTATTCTGATACTCCCAGTCAAAAAAATGATAAAATACAATAATATCAAACCGTTTTGGGGCAGAAATTTTATACGCAAGCTTATTGATACAGATCTGTTCCTTACTATGTAATGTATCTTCCATAGAGCATCCGCTCACTTCCGTTCGCTCTAACACATATTTAGGAACCAAATATGTCACAGCACAAATGATTCCAATATAGATACATAGTTCCAGTATTATATGAATTATCTTTTGTTTCTTATCCTTTTCTTCCTTCACTCATCCATCCTCCCAAAATTAAACTCTCTCCTGATTTTTTTGTATTCAGTAACATAACATACAAATATCTTTGTCTTCTTTTGATTACTCCTCAATTCTCACCTTAATATCTCCCAGTTTATTCAATGGAAAGATACGTTTTTTCACACAACCTTTTATCTGCTTTCTATTCACGATCCCCAATTCTACATGCCGGCTGTCTTTACTGTTATTTCGGTTATCACCAAGTAAAAAATATTCATTTTCCTTAAGAACAATTGCATTCTGTGCCATTCCAGCATCTTCCATAGTTTCAAACTCTGCAATTTCCTCTAATGGCTCTCCATTTATATAAACAGCCCCCTGTTTAATTTTTACTTTTTCTCCCGGCAATCCAATTACACGCTTTATATACTGCTGTTTCTTATCCGCCGTACGAACAACCACAATATCATTTCTGTTTGGGTCCTGTTTTCTATATGCACCTTTGTCCAACCACACCAGATCATTTGCACATAGTGTATCCTCCATAGACTCACCACGAACCTGAATAGGCTGCCCCACATAACTTCGAAATCCAACCACTAAAACAATTACAATTAGAAAAAACCAAAATACCTTTGATTTTACGATTTGTATTACCTTCCCGTTCATATTTCCCTCCTTTATAAAAGAAAAGAACCGCTGACTGGAATACAAATTCGATCAGCAGTTCTTACTGTTACTGTTTTAATTATTCTTCCTCGTCATCTCCGCCAAGGATCTTAATCTTTGAGTTATTCAATTCATCGATTGCAATAGACAATGGCTTTGGACATTTTACATTGTCAACCTTTGGTTCTGCATGATCAATCAACTGTCTTGCTCTCTTTGCAGTAGCTAATACAATCGAATATCTACTATTTACAACCTTCTCTTCGCCTTCTTCAACCTCACTATTTACTACTTTCATTAAATCAGTATACGATGGATGTAACATATCTTTATCTCCTTTCTTATAATGCCTTTAATTCTTCTTGGATTCTTGTAATTAAACTTGTATTATCTTTACTATCTGTAAACTTCTGTCCTGCTTCTAACATATGAGCAGCCTTACAAATAGTTGCATTCATATCTTCCACACATGTATCCAAATCAGCATTGATTGCAATATAATCATACTCTTTCATGTATGCACTCTCTTCTGCAGCTCTCTTTAAACGCTTATTAATCGTCTCCATATCTTCGGTTCCCCGTTTTACCAAACGTTCCTTAAGTTCCATGGCAGTTGGTGGGGTTACAAATATCAGCAATGCATCTGGAAACATCTTCTTAACATTCAATGCTCCCTGAATTTCAATCTCCAGAATAACATTCTTACCACTAGAAAGCTGCTGCTCTACATAACTTTTAGGAGTCCCATAATAATTTTCTACATACTGCGCATATTCAATCAATTCATTTTTCTCGATCATTGACTCAAACGCTTCCTTTGATAGGAAGTAGTATTCTCTACCATGTTGCTCACCTTCTCTGGGAGCTCTGGTAGTAGCAGATATTGACAAAGCATAATCATACTTCTCAAGCAGGGCTTTCATCAATGTTCCTTTTCCTGCACCTGAAAATCCCGATACTACCGTTAGTATTCCCTTCTTACTCATGTCCACTATCCTTCCGTCTTTTTTGCAATTGTCTCTGGCAACAATGCAGATAACAACAAATGTCCACTATCCATTACCAATACAGACTTTGTTTTCCTTCCACAAGTAGCATCCACTGCCATACCACTGTCTTTCGCTCCCTGTATCATTCGTTTGACCGGAGCCGCATCGGTACCGATAATAGATACTATCTTCTCTGCATTCACAATATTTCCATATCCAATACTAATAAACCCATGCAAACAAACACATCTCCTTATTCGATATTCTGTATCTGCTCTCGTATCTTCTCAATCTCTGTCTTCAGATCAATTGCCTTATTAGAAATCGTAATGTCATTTGCCTTTGATAGAATTGTATTTGCTTCCCTATTCATCTCTTGGGCAATAAAATCAAGCTTCCGCCCAATATTTTCCCCATCTTCCAACGTTTCTCGTAATGTCATAATATGACTACGCAAACGAACTGTCTCTTCGTCCACACATACCTTATCTGCATATACGATCAGCTCTGTTGCTAACACAGACTCATCCACCTGTTTATTCTCCAAAACTTCTTCTACTTTCGAACGAAGACGCGCACGATGTTCTTCCATCATTTCAGGAGATCGTTTCTCTATATATTCAATATTTTCCAAAAGATACTCTGTTTTTTCAAAAATATCTTTCTTCAAATTCTCTCCCTCTTTTATTCTGCTTTCCACAAATTGTTTTGCAGCACATTCGATCGCTTCTTTTAACTCATTCCACATAGCATCTTCATCAATACTCTGTTCTTCCAAAGAGAACACTTCTGGATAACGAGCCAACTGCGCAATGGTCACATCATTCTCCATCTGTAATCGCATAGCAAGCTGATTCAACTTAGTCCAATACTCTACTGCAATCTCTTCGTTACACTTCACACACATGTTGCTGTTAGAATAGTCCTCATAATTCACAAACACATCAACTTTACCACGACTTATATATTCTTTTAACACATTTCGGATGGCAGTATCAAAAAAGCTTAATTTCTTTGGTAGCTTAACCGAGATATCACTGTATCTATGGTTCACGGACTTAATCTCCACAACCACTTTACACTGTTCACCGACCGCCTCATAACGACCAAAACCGGTCATACTCTTAATCATATTCTACACTCTTTCATCTAATTATTCGCACTAAATGCATTTTAATTCATTATAAGCAACCCTCTTCACAAAGTCAACCTATTTTGAAGATTGTTCTACACCAGCGTCTCTTAAAAATGCAACATACCCTTTCTTTGCCTCATATATATCTGCTTTGCTTGTCATCTCCCATGGAGCATGCATATTAAGTACCGCTACGCCACTATCGATTACATCCATTCCATAAAGAGAAAGTATGTATGCAATCGTTCCACCACCACCTAGATCTACTTTTCCAAGTTCTGCAGTCTGATAATGAACCTGATTTTCATCCATGATCCTTCTAAGTTCTGCTACATATTCTGCATTCGCATCATTGGATCCTGATTTCCCTCTGGAACCAGTAAACTTATTAAATACCATTCCCCTTCCAAAATATGCCGCATTCTTTTTCTCAAATGCAGAACTATAAGTCGGATCGTACGCTGCACTTACATCAGAGGACAGCATTTTTGAATTCGCAAGAACTCTTCTTAAAGAAAGCTCGCTATACTGTCCCATAGCCTCCAACAATTCAGCAACTGTATTTTCAAAGAAATGAGAACGCATTCCTGTTGCACCTACACTTCCGATTTCTTCCTTGTCAACCAAAAGACAACAGCTTGTACGAACTACACCTGTAGTCTCCAACATTGCAACCAAAGAAGTATAGGCACATACTCGGTCATCCTGTCCATATGCCAAAATCATGCTTCGATCCAATCCTGCTTCTCTTGCTTTGCCTGCTGGCACAATTTCAAGTTCTGCAGATAAAAAATCTTCCTCTTCGATTTCATATGCCTCTGCCAAAATCTTAAGCACTCCACTCTTCACTTTATCTTTTTCGACCTCGGGAACAGGACGGCTGCCAATCAATAAGTTTAATGCTTCCCCTTCAATGACAACCTTCGCTTTCTTTTCCAGTTGTTCCTGAGAGAGATGGATCAGAAGATCTGTAATACAGAATACCGGATCCTCTTCCTTTTCTCCTATGTTAACTTCTACAACTGTTCCATCTTTTTTCACTACTACTCCATGAAGTGCCAATGGAAGAGTGACCCACTGATACTTTTTAATTCCGCCATAATAATGGGTATCAAGATACGCAAAATCCTGATCTTCATATAAAGGATTTTGTTTTACATCCAATCTAGGCGAATCGATATGTGCTCCCAAAATATTCATACCTTTTTCAATAGCTTCGCTTCCTACTTGAAACAGTGCCACGATTTTTTTCATCCCGACCGCATACACTTTATCTCCGACCTTTAGCTTTTTATCAGAATGTTTGTATGTATCCAAATCCACATATCCTGCTGCCTTCGCCTGCTCAATAATCTCTTTTACACATTCTCGTTCTGTTTTTCCTTTATCCAGAAACTCTCGATATCCTTTACATAATTGTGCCAACTGATTTTCTTCTGTTTCTGAATAACTTAACCATGCATTCTTTCTTTCCATCTTTCTACCTCTTTTCTATCTTTCTCTTTATAGAGAAAAAGAGAGACCACAAACAGCAGTCTCTCTTCCATATGCTAATGTCTTGATATTTCTAACATTTTCATATTAAAAATACTTCTTCGATCCCCATAGATTACTCTTTTTTAAATCCACATATTCACTGTATGCACGATCCAGTATCTGCTTTTCATTTGAGAATTTAAGCAAATGATATGCCTCATGAAATTTGTAATACCCTGAATCCAAGAAATATTCTTCCCGTTGTGGTTTGCTATAATAACTATCAGCCATCATTAAATACCAATGAACATTCTTTACTACTGTATCTTGCGGTGTAGAAAAGGTATATTGACTTTTTCCAACATACTTAATGATCGATGCACTTACATCTGTCTCTTCCTTCACCTCTCGAAGTGCTGTCTCATTGTACTCTTCGCCTTCTTCTACTGTACCTTTGGGTAATACCCATCCTTCATACTTATTTTTATAATTTTTATACAGTAATAAAATCTTGCCTCTAAAAATTACCACACCACCACAGCTCGTTGCCTCAACCATCGCAATTCCTCCTGTTTCCAATTGCAGCGCAATTTGAATCGGTGTGTACCTAAACTAAAAACAGTATAATTTATTTTTTCGAATTTTTCAATAGGAAGCAATTAATTTCCCAAATAAGTCTGTAGCATTTTTTTTGCAATAGGAACAGCGTATTCGCTTCCTGTTCCCGATTCCTCTACAATAACTGTCACACAAACCTTCGGATCATTGGCTGGTGCAAATCCTGTAAACCAGGAATGGGAACGTTTTGACTCATGGAACTCAGCCGATCCGGTTTTTCCTGCCACTTTATAGGAAAATCCACTTAGTGAAGTCGCTGTTCCTGAATTGACTACCTCTTTCATAAACTCTGTCAATATATCCGCCTCTTCCTCAGTCATAACCGTTGCGCCTTCCTTTGGCTTATATTGTCTTACATTTACACCACTACTATTTTCCAGATGATCTACTACATATGTCTTCATCATCTTTCCCTTATTTGCAACAGCAGATGCAATCATATGCATATGTAACGGAGTAATCTGAGTTTTTCCCTGCCCCATAGCTGTGTGCATCACTTCTTCTTTGTTTGATTTCCTATTTACAACAAAACTACTTTTATTATATACAAACGTTGTTGGTAACTCTTTTTGAAATAGCAATTCCTCGCAAGTCTTCTGATACTTTCCAAGGTTTAACACCGTACCAAGGTTTGCAAAACAAGAATTGCAAGATTTTGCGAACGCATTCTTCAAATTTAGAGTTCCATGCACATGGTTCTTATAGCAATTAACCGTAAACCCCTCCTGTGTCTCCGAACCTTTACAAGTATAAGAAAATTTCTTGTAATCTGGATTCTCCCGTATATATTCCAAAGCAGTCACAATCTTAAAAGTAGATCCCGGAGGGTACAATCCCTGAGTTGCACGATTTACCAAACAGGATTCTTCACTATCTTTCGATGTAAGGCTGTCCCATTGTGGATTTAAAGAGCTAGGATTTGGATCATAATCCGGCTTGGATACCATAGCCAGAATTTTCCCGGTAGAAGGTTCTGATACAATAACTGCCCCTTTGCGACTACCCAAAGCTTCATGGGCAGCTTTCTGCAAATCTACATGCAGCGTAGTAACCGCATTGTCCCCAATAGTCTTCTCATCAGCCAAACGACGAGAAATATTTGTAAGAGGATTTTCACTAGATGTGAGCAAATTGAAATTTTCCATAAGTTCAATTCCTGTTTTTCCCTCAGTGGAATGTCCTACTGCATGGGCAAAAATATTACCGTACGGATAATCCCTGGTCTCTTTTCCATCTGCCCCTCTTACCGTTTCTGCAAGAACAGTTCCATCTGCTGCCAATATCTTGCCTCGTACCACTCTCTGAGCAAGCAGAGTCTGTCTCTGATTGTAAGAGTTATTGATTACATCCTTACTATCCACAACCATAAAATATACAAAATAGGCAATCAGACCCACAAATAATCCCACAAATACATAGGTCACCACCATAATCTGTTTATTTCCGCCTCTGATTTCATCTACAGCCTCTTCACTCTGCGTATTCTCCGTTTCCCTCTTCTTCCATAGAAGCTTCATAATTCTCCTTCATCTCCTTGTCGCTAATGATATTTATACTTTCTATCGCGCAGAACATTACAATCATACTTAGCATAGAACTTCCTCCTGCACTGATCATTGGCAATGTTACTCCTGTTGACGGAATAAATTTTGTTACACCACCCAAGGTCAAAAAAGTCTGGAACATGATAATAACGCTGAAGCCCAATGCCATAAGCTTATGAAACTGTCTTTTTGCCTTCGTAATAATACCAACAAAATTGATAAAACAACTTAGATATAGCAAAATCAGACAAATTGCAAAAAATCCACCTAATTCCTCAGAAATTGCTGCAAATATAAAATCACTTTCCCGAATTGGCACGGTATTTGGCATACCCTGTGTCAATCCCATACCAAACCATCCGCCGGTTCCGATTGCAAACAACGATTGGGCCACCTGATATCCCTGATTATCAATACAACTCCAAGGATCCTGCCATGCCATCACACGTGTCCGAACATGACGAAATAGGAAATACGCAAGCACTGACGCCACGGATCCCGACAATACTCCTCCTAACAAATATTTTGCTTGTCCGGTAGCCACGTATAGCATAAATAAATAACACATAAAAAAGATCAATGCAGCTCCCAAATCCTTTTCCATAACCAATACCAAAACAATAACTCCAGCCATGATGGATATTTTCACAACATTCTTCAATTGTAGATTTGTATTACTTAATATTCCCGCGAAACCAACCACAAAGAATATTTTTACAAACTCCGACGGTTGCAACACCACCGGTCCCAACGAAAGCCAGTTTTTCGCGCCGTACTTCTCTGTTCCAAAAATAAATACAAACACCATAATTAACAGACTAAGCACCGCATAAAACCATCCATCTTTTTCCAGCTGCCTGTAATGTTCCAGCAAAAACGGAAGAACAATACAAGCGACTACTCCAACAGCCATATAGACCAACTGTTTTTTTGCAGTTTCTACATTCAGGCGCATAAGCATAACCATACTAATTGTAAAAAACATCTGCATATGATTTAGAATAAGGAGATTGC
The DNA here is from genome assembly GCA_045124315.1 of Lachnospiraceae bacterium. GTDB lineage: Bacteria > Bacillota > Clostridia > Lachnospirales > Lachnospiraceae > CAG-411. The sequence continues at coordinate 11,230 of JBGVLO010000143.1, read as the reverse complement.
TTTTTTTATACAGAAATTTGTACACAAATCCTGTAGCAATCAAAAAGACCAACTGAATTCCATACCACTGCAATATAACAAAATCCTGCGTATTTAGATATAGAACCAAATGTCCCAACCCATGGAACAAATACATAACTCCCCTCTGTTTTTTACAAAGTTTCTTTCTTTTCTTTTTTTTCGCTGAAAAAGCCCGAAATCCATAATATGCATATAATGCCATCAAAACAACAATCAAATATCGGGACAATTCTGTCACTATAATTCCCACATTTACACCTACTTTACACCTTTTCTGTAATGCCCAGTTGTATATTCAAACTCAGGCACTCTTGTTTCTTTTCCTTCCATCGCATTTTGGAACAACGAAAGAATTTTTCTCATTTCCTCTACACTTTCTTGAACAAAATCCAAGCGAATATGTTCTGGTGAAAGACTCAGCACTTCCTCCATATACTCATGCAATGAAATCGGTTTCTTCTCGTATAACTGATTATAACAATACTTACACCGATTAATGTTATGGTATTCTTTTTCATATCGATCCACCAAAACAAGTGTCTCCGTCTTTTTTGTACATTTCTTTGTATTCTTGCATACACATTGTGCAGAAGTCAAGACAGCCAAAGAACCATATACAATAATGTCTTGATCCTCGCAACCATTTCTTCTCCACTCACTTCCATTCATCTCTATGGCAGCAGTACTATGCTCAATTCCAAATGTCTTCCAAAATTCCTTTGCCTCTCTATTGAAAGTATACATATTGTAATCCAATCGGGCCTTTTTATTGGAATTGGGCTTCGCATAAGAAAGATACATAGAAACTTCTTCGTGGTTCTTCAATACAAAGCCTTCTACTTGTTTTTCCATAAACAGCTTCTCTAATGATGATTTCGCAATCTTATTCTCATACACATTTCGGAATGCCTGTTCAAATTTCTCACAGTCCTCACCTCGAAGTATAGAAGGAAGAACAAGGTAAATAGCTTTTTTCGCACTACATGCAAGTTCATATAACGCTTCATCTGAAAATGCACTCATATCTGCGTAAATACAATCTACCCAATCAGACCGATCTGCTTCCATAAATTGCTCTGCATTCCCAATATTTACTACAACTCCTGTTTGATGTTTGTTATTTTCTGACACAGGCTTTGGTAACAGTTTTTGTTCTGCTACAGAAGTTCTTTTATATGACCCGCAAATTTCCTGTTCTATTTTCTCTAAGGCATTCCTTCGCAACTCATTTAATTGTCCCATGGCAATAAACAAATCGTCTGATAACTGCACTTCACAATTTTCCAGTACATAGGATGTATTGTTAATTTTGGATAATTGAGCCTTAATTCGTTCTTTTGTTACCGGCTGTGATTTTGCAGCTTCCAATACCTCCCCATAAACCGTGACACAATGCTCACCTGCCATACACATCAATTCCATAGGCTTATGTAGAGCACCCTTGAAATAAAAACAAATTTCCCGTTTCTTTGGCTGTTCTAAAATTCCAGTTTGGATTCGATTCAATAGTTCATTTCGTCTTGTGCGATATACTTTTGTACCTGGTACAATGTTACTTCCGGGTTTTGTATTGGTCTCTGTATATTTTTCCTGCAAATCCACATCATTTTTTACAGTATATTCATATAATGCGTGCCCATCTCTATGCCGAAATTCTAATACATCCTGAGCATAAATAGGGGAGTCCAATTGTATGACTACGCGATTTTTCTTTACGGAAGCTACGGTACCAACACAAACTCCACTGTGATTTGGTCTGCTCATGGACATGATCTTGGGACCATTCTTTTCATAAAAATATCCCTTTGAAAAACCACCACGATTATATAAGTCCATCAAACAGGTATAATCTTCTTCCAATTCTCTTTTGTGCTTCTTTAAATACGACCCATACTGCTGCCCATATTCCAAATACAGATCCGTATATTTTCTATATAAATGTGCGGTATAAGCCGCATACTCCGGTTTCTTCATTCGTCCTTCAATCTTAAAGGAATCAATACCGGCATCTACCAAGTCAGGAATACAATCCAAAGTGCACATATCCTTTGGACTTAATACATAGGGTTCCGTATGTAGTTTTCTTCCATCCTGTTCCCTCACCTCATATTGCATCCGGCAAGGCTGTGCACATCGACCGCGGTTTCCGCTACGCCCTCCAATCATACTGCTCAGGAAACACTGACCGGAATAGCAATAACAAAGCGCGCCATGTACAAAAGTCTCAATCTCTAAATCTGTCTTTTTTCGTATGTTCTGTATTTCTTTTATACTCAATTCTCTGGATGTAACAAACCGGGTCACCCCATGATTTTTGAATGCTTCTCCTCCTTTTTCCGTTGTGAATGTCATCTGCGTACTGGCATGAATAGGAAGCATCGGAAAATTTCTGTGAACAAACTCCAGCACACCAACATCCTGTACAATAACTGCATCTAAGCCCTGACTATAATATTTCTCAAGATATCGGAATAATTCTTCCTCAATCTCTTCATTATGCAACAATGTGTTTACTGTAAGATAGATTTTCTTATCAAATAAATGAACATAATCAATAGCACGAAGCATCGTCTCTTCATCAAAATTTTCCGCAAATGCACGTGCACCAAATTTACTTCCACCTAAATAAACTGCATCGCAACCTCCATTTATGGCTCCACATAAACTTTCATAAGAGCCTGCTGGAGCTAGTATTTCCACATTTCTCATGTCCATGTAACCTCATTTCTTAAAAGGCCTATATTTATATGCATCTTGAAAAGACCGACTGTACAAACATAGCCACTGACCATACTTTCATAAATGAAATAGGCCGACAGCTAAAACACCGTCGACCTATCTTCTATTTTCTTCGTTTTGGTTTGCCGCTCTCTAATTCTGCCTGTAATTTAATTACTTTCTTCTGTTCTTCCAGATTTTCTGCTTTCAAATCGTCTGCCTGTTTTATCAAATCTTCTACCTGTGTCTTGTAGCCGATTACCTCATGACGAAGTTCAAACAACTCACGATCTTTCTGCGTAATCACATCGGAAAGTTCATTCACTCTTTGCTGTGCCTTAAAAAAGTCATCCGTAATATTAATCTGCATCAAGACGTTTCTCATATCTGCATCCAATACATTATAACCATCCTGTGCCTTGAACTCTACATATTTATGATTTATGTATGACGCTACCCTCTGTAAATATTCGTCACTTTCATACCCCGCCAATACATAGCGCTTACCATTGATCGTTACTTCTATATCATTCTTCTGATTCATATCGTTCCTTCATCGCCTTTCTTTTCATCTCTGAAAATACACTTTTAACATTATACTCAAAAAACACGAGGGAATCAACTATAAACTGTGGCTACTTACAGAAATCCAATCCCAAATGTCCATACGCCTTTTCCGTAACAACTCTTCCTCTAGGAGTTCTCATGATCAAACCTTTTTGTAATAAATATGGTTCATAAACGTCCTCAATGGTTCCTGCATCCTCTCCAACCGATGCAGCCAATGTGTCCAAACCAACCGGTCCACCGGAGAAATTTTCTATCATAGTTCGAATAATTCCTCTGTCCAGATGATCCAGCCCCAGTTTATCAACCTCCAAAAGATCCAATGTTTCATCCACCACAGACTTTGTAATCTTCCCATCATATCGTACCTGTGCAAAGTCTCTGACACGTCTTAAAAGACGATTGGCAAGACGCGGAGTCCCTCTAGATCTTCTAGCAATCTCAAATGCTCCTTCTTCTACAATTGTCGTCTTAAATAGTTTTGCAGAACGCATGACAATCTGTTTTAATTCTTCTTCCTCATAATACTGCAGACGCTCAATCACACCAAATCGGTCACGCAAAGGTGCGGTCAACATTCCTACTCTGGTTGTTGCTCCTACTAAAGTAAATTTAGGTAAATCCAATCGTATGGATCTGGCAGAAGTATCCTTGCCAATCACAACATCGATAGAGTAATCCTCCATAGCCGGATAAAGCACTTCTTCCACCTGTCTGTTCAAACGGTGGATCTCATCTACAAATAAGACGTCTCCCTCTTGCAAATTATTTAGTATAGCAGCCATCTCGCCTGGTTTTTCTATGGCCGGTCCGGATGTAATCTTTATGTTTACATCCATTTCATTGGCAATAATGGTTGCTAATGTTGTCTTACCCAAACCAGGTGGTCCATAAAACAACACATGATCCAGCGATTCTCCTCTCAATTTTGCCGCATCCATATATACTTTAAGCTTGCTTTTTATCTTCTCCTGACCAATATAGTCTGCTAACAACTTCGGACGGAGACTGTTCTCAATCTTATATTCTTCTTCCTGAATCTCAGTCGTTATCACTCTTTTTTTCATCTTACCTCACCTTATGTTCTAATTTATATGAACTACAGGTAACTGTTCAGAACAGTTACTACTACAGCATAACATTCTTCAATCCAATTTTCAAAACCTGTTCTACTGTCATATCCTCTGTAATATCAATTGCACGAACAGCCTTCAACGCTTCGGTCTGTGAGTACCCCAATGCAACTAATGCCTCTACCGCATCCTGTCTGACTTTTTTCTCCACCTTTGCGTCATCCTGGTCCGTTTCCTGTATTTTCTGCTCAAACGCATCTTCCAGAGAAATTTTATCCTTCAATTCTAAAACAGTTTTTTCTGCTGTTTTTTTTCCAATTCCAGGTGCTGTAGCAATGGTTTTTGCATCCCCTGCTAAAATAGCAAATTTCAGATCATTGGCTGATAATACCGATAGCACCCCAAGTGCACCTTTGGGACCGATTCCATTGACCGTGATCAACAAACGAAACATTTCCAAATCGTCTTTGGTAAGAAAACCAAACAATTGCATGGCATCCTCCCTCACGTTCAAATGCGTAAATATCTTTATCTCACTGCCACATTTTGGAAGACGCTGTGCCATATTTCCAGGCACCATAATACCATATCCCATTCCGTGATGGTCCACCACGATATGTCCGTCTTCCACCTCTTCTAATATTCCTTTTATATATGCAATCATATATTCTCATCCTTCTCTATAATCAAATATTAGGTTCAAAAGCCCCTATCTATAGTACCGTTACAGTTCACAGATATGGGAACTGTAACGGATTTGAGCAAAGCTGCCTATAAAAAATCAAAATTCCATGATGGTACTGTTAAGACTGTTTGCACCCTCCATCATAATAATGTAGCAAACAGATTCAATATTGCCTGCCAAATCTTCATCCCCAATGGACGGCTTAACCATTCCTCATAAGTAATTTCCTTAGAAATTGCAAACAAGTCATCAAAGTCCTTACGCATTACTTCTATTGTTTCTTGATCTGCCAACCAAATTCCATTCTCGTAATGCAGATAAAAACTGCGATAATCCATATTGATACTTCCTATAACACCAAAATTTTCATTAATAATACACTTTGCATGAATAAATCCCGGTAGATACTCAAATATCTTCACTCCATTTTCTAATAAATATCCATAATTATAATTTGTCACTAACTTGATTGCCTTCTTATCCGGTATATACGGAGTAACGATACGAACGTCCACACCACTCTTTACGGCCGTTATCAGAGCGTCCTGCATATCTTTTTCTATAATCAGATACGGAGTCATGATATAGAGATATTTTTGTGCATAATGGATCATCTGTCCATACAGCATTTCAATAGGATTATCCGGATTATTCAACGGTCCATCCGTAATAACGTGGCAATAGTTGCTATTCTCCTGGTGCTTCTTTTTAGATTTGTACGATTCGAAATCAATGCAAATCTTCTCGGTGGTAATTTCCCACATTTGCAAAAAAGAAACGACCATCCACCAGACTGCATCTCCCTCCACTCGGATACCAATATCTTTCCACACACCAAATCTTTGCACTAAATTTGCATATTCATCGGCAATGTTGAAACCACCGGTATATCCGATATCTCCATCGATCACCACACATTTTTGATGGGTCCGGAAATTCATATATAACTTATCCGTATAGCGCTGGATTGGGTTAAATACCGCAACTTCAAATCCTTCTTTTCGCAAAACATTTGCAAAATCTTTATCGGTTCGCAACATAGCACCAAAATCATCAAATATGAACTTCACTTCTACACCTGCATTTATTTTTCTGAGGCACACCTCATGCACGGCATCCCAAAGAGCTCCCTCTGCCACAATAAAGAAATTCAAAAAGATGTACCTCTCTGCTTTCTCCAAATCCAACAAAAGCTGTTCAAATACATCCTCTCCCATAGGGAAATACTTTAAATTATTATTTTTGGTCAGCGGAAATCCTTCTGTTTCCAAAAACGCCGACATTCGCTGTCCATAAGGATACATCTCTTTAAATGAAGCACTTAAATTTGTGTTGTAGGTTTTATATTGCTCTCCATGCTCCATAATCTTTCGCAGTTTCTTATCTATCTTCTTATTTGAATCCGTCTTTCCCCACAGCAAAAACATCAATTCCCCCGACAAAGGCAATGCAAGGCAGATTGTAATCCAGGCAATTTTGTATGCCGGGCTTCTCACATCATTTACTAATGACAAAATAACGATCAAACTGGCAAACTCCAGTATCACATAAAAATACACGGTATATTGCTGCAGGACCACCGGAAGCCACAAAATCAAAGCAAACTGTGCCATTACAAACAATGCAACCAGCAAAACCCGTAGCATACCACTCAGACTATTCTTTATTCTTCCAGACATACGCTCTAGAATATGTTCTTCTACCGCCTCTGGTACCTCCCACATTTTTTTCTTTTCTTCTGCCATACTTATTCCTTTCTGTAAAACTTCTTTCTATCTTTTCTGTTACACTTATTCTATATTGTACCATATTATATCAAAAAAATCACACCAAGAATACAGTGAGCATCCTCACAGAGTGTTTTTGTGTTACAGTTCACAGGTATGTGAACTGTAACGTTTTTGTTAAACAGAAAATCCGGCTAAGTTTGCTATTATATAAAAAGCGGGTGGTTGATTTCTCAGCCACCCTGCCATGTTTCCACAAATAATTGAAAATTTCCCTTTCTCCACAAAAATCCGTTTTACGAATTTTTGTGCAATCTCTCCTTCAATTCCAAAACTCTTTCTTCTATCTCTTTTATCACAATCTTAAATTCCTCATCCGATTTTCCTGTTGGATCTTCAAGTCCCCAGTTATCATCAAATGCTTTCCCAACAAATGGGCAACCAACATTGCATCCCATGGATATGGCAATATCTGCCTTAGGAATCTCTGAAAGAACTTTGCTATACTGTCCCAAAGCTTCCATATCAATTCCATAGATTTCCTTCATCAGTCGAACTGCATCTTGATTGATCTGTGGTTTTGTCTCTGTTCCTGCCGAATAACTCTCAAATACATCTTCTGCCAGATGTTTGCCAAGTGCCTCCGCAATCTGACTACGACAAGAATTGTGAACACATATAAATGCTACTTTTGGTCTCCCCATAACGCAAGCTTTCCTTTCGTTTTAGTATCCCAACTTATGCAACAATTTTTCTACATTCGCTGCCTTTAATATCTTTCCCGTAGAAATTACTTTCTCATTCACAACCAGTCCCGGCATACTCATAACACCATATTCCATGACTTTCTCCATATCAGTAACATATTCCACTTCGACATCAAAACCTATATTTTTCACCGCTGCCTTTGTGTTTTCATACAATTCATGACAAGACTTGCAACCGGCACCAAGTACCTTAATGCTTGTCAAAGAATCTCCTGTGTCCTTGCAACAACAATTTTCTGTTTCAGACTTCACAGAGTTACTGCCACAACAACAACCTGATCCCACGCATAGCGCAACCGTTCTTTCTTCGTGATTTTCTCCAGTGGCACATCCATAGACTTCCCATTTCGGATAAATTCCTGTACTTGATCTTCCAAGTGCATTTTTTCAATGACTGTTCCTCCTGCAACTGCAATCACAAGACCAACAACCACATACACAATGGCTACTTTCCATCCAAAGATACCCATAAGAAGTACTAGCGATCCTAAATCCACCATTGGGGAAGAAATCAGAAAGGAAAATGTAACGCCTAACGGAAGTCCCGCACTTGTAAAACCCATGAATAACGGTATGGACGAACAAGAGCAAAAAGGAGTTACAGTACCAAGAAGGGCAGCGATGATATTTGCCCATATCCCTTTAAATTTCCCTAGTATTCTCTTTGTTCTTTCCGGCGGAAAATAACTTTGGATATAGGAGATAAACAAGATCAAAAAGCCAAGTAACACCATAATCTTTATGGTATCGTAAATAAAAAAATGAATACTTCCGCCTACTCTGCTCCCTGTATCAAGCCCTGCTGCCTTCAGACCGTTTTCAATAATTCTGCTCAACCATTTCATTCCTAGAACTTCGTTTTGAAAAAACTCCCAGATGTTCTTCCACATGACAGCCTCCTTTAATCCAACATTCTTGTATGTTTCATCAACTCTTCCAGATACTTCATTACATTTTTCAAACCATCTTCAGAAATGGAATAATGCATCCATTTTCCTTCTTTTCTTCCAACTACCACTCCCGAATCGCATAAAATTTTCATGTGATGGGATAAGGTTGGCTGTGTAATCTGCATTTCCTCCAAAATACTGCAGGCACATCTTTCTCCATCTCGTAGCAAATCTAAAATCTGCACTCTGTTCTCATCACAAAATGCTTTAAACATAGTTGCAGTCTTTTTATTGTCCATAGTTACATCTCCATTCATAGACGTTTATCTATATGGCATTATAACATCATATTGATATTTGTCAATATATCAATCTATCAGTTCCTTTAATCTTTCTTTATCAAACCATTCCGAATAGTAGTACCGAAGTTTCTACTTTTTTTGATTTGGTTTTGACATATTATTTACCTCCCCCTCGTTGTTTCTATATGTTTTTTAAGAAAACACTTGCAAAATCTATTATTTTAGATACAATTAAAATTGGAATTTTTTAATTAAGGAACGAAAGTGAGGTTTCAATATATGATACAGGCAAGTAATATTACATTGCGTCTTGGTAAACGTGCCTTATTCGAAGATGTAAATATTAAATTTACAGAAGGAAACTGTTATGGATTAATTGGAGCAAATGGAGCAGGAAAGTCAACTTTCCTTAAAATCTTAACAGGTGAGCGTGAGCCTTCTAAGGGAGAAGTTATTATCACTCCGGGACAGAGACTATCTTTCTTAAAACAGGATCACTTTAAGTATGATGAGTTCAATGTGTTAGATACCGTAATCATGGGAAATCAGCGTCTCTATGACATTATGAAGCAAAAGGATGCGATTTATGCAAAAGAAGATTTTACAGAAGAAGATGGTATCCTTGCCAGCGAATTAGAAGGCGAATTCGCTACCTTAAACGGATGGGAAGCGGAATCCGATGCTGCTACATTATTAAATGGTTTAGGAATTGACACAGATTTACATTATTGTTTGATGAAGGATTTGAATGGTGGTCAGAAAGTGAAAGTTCTTTTGGCACAGGCATTGTTTGGAAATCCTGACATCTTACTTCTTGATGAGCCTACCAACCACTTGGACTTAGATGCCATTCGTTGGTTAGAGGAATTCTTGATCAACTTTGAGAATACGGTTATTGTGGTCTCTCATGACCGTTATTTCTTAAATAAGGTTTGTACACATATTGCAGATATCGACTATGCAAAGATTCAGTTATATGCTGGAAACTACGATTTCTGGTACGAATCCAGTCAGTTAATGATTAAGCAGATGAAGGAAGCCAACAAAAAGAAAGAAGAAAAGATCAAAGAATTACAAGACTTTATTCAGAGATTTAGTGCAAATGCTTCCAAATCAAAACAGGCAACTTCAAGAAAACGTGCATTAGAGAAGATTGAATTAGATGATATCAAGCCTTCCAGCCGTAAATACCCATATATTGATTTCCGTCCACAGCGTGAGATTGGAAATGAAGTTCTTACAGTAGAACATTTATCGAAAACAATCGATGGTGTAAAAGTGTTGGATGATATTTCTTTTATTATTAATCGTGATGACAAAGTAGCTTTTGTAGGTAGCAACACTGCTGCAACTACTACCCTATTTAAGATCTTAGCCGGAGAAATGGAACCGGACGAGGGAAGTTATAAGTGGGGCGTAACTACAAGCCAGGCTTATTTCCCTAAGGATAATACAAAGGACTTTGACAGTGAGGATATTATTGTTGACTGGCTCATGCAGTTCTCACCGGAAAAAGACGTCACATATGTACGTGGCTTCCTAGGCCGTATGCTTTTTGCCGGAGAAGACGGAGTAAAGAAAGTAAACGTATTATCCGGAGGTGAGAAGGTTCGTGTTATGCTCTCTAAGATGATGATCATGGCTTCCAATGTATTAATTATGGACGAGCCAACAAACCACTTAGATATGGAGTCAATCACAGCATTAAATAATGGATTGATTAAGTTCCCTGGTGTGATATTATTTACTTCTCAGGATCATCAGTTCATTCAGACAATTGCAAATCGTATTATGGAGATTACACCTTCTGGCTTAATTGACAAGATTACAACCTACGACGAATACTTAGATAATGACGAACTTGCTAGAAAGAGACAGATTCTTAGTGTTCAGGATACCGAAGATGAAGATTAATTGTATCCGTTAAGTGATTTCACTTTCACAAAAAGATAGCAGCTTGTTGCACAAACCGGGATATGTCCATTCCCACCACATAGAGGAGATGATTTTTTTGGACCCAAGTGACATTCCGCAATTAATATTGGTACTTACATTACTTTTGATTTCTGCATTTTTCTCGTCAGCGGAGACTGCTCTTACAACAGTAAACAAACTGAAGATTAAATCTTTAGCAGACGAGGGAAATCGAAAAGCAAAAACAGTGGAAAAACTAATTGAAAATCCATCGAAATTGCTTAGCGCAATCTTGATTGGAAACAATGTTGTAAACTTAACAGCTTCTTCCCTTACTACTACATTGATGAGAAATGTATGTATACATGCCGGAATTGAAGAACAAACCAGCCTGGTGATTGGTATCGGTACAGGAGCATTGACAATTTTAGTTTTGATATTCGGAGAAATTACACCAAAAACTTTGGCCACCCTGTATTCTACTAATATTTCTCTGGCATACGGTGGTATCATTTACTTTTTAACGCAGTTGCTTACACCGGCTATTTTCATTGTGAATAAGCTTG
>JBGVLO010000142.1:0-15359 GCA_045124315.1 Lachnospiraceae bacterium | reverse complement strand
GGGGAATGTAACATGAACTTATATGAGGTTGGTGCATTATCGGCATTTACCATATTTGCAATGGGTGTGATAGCGGTTACTTTAGGTAGGATTAATTATTTAGAAAATGATAAATCAAGAGCCAGCAGAGAGATGTATATAGTATGCATCAGCGTGTTTATTTGGGATTTTGGATACGCATGGATGAGCCTGTGTTATGACAGTGATTTTGCATATGTGGCAAGAGCCATTGCTTTAATGGCGATCATTTGTTATATGATTTTTGCCTTAAGATATGTTAGTTTATTGACCAATTTTCCAATTAAAATCTTAAATAGATTTTTGTTTGTATTTGCCACTTGTTATGTTGTAGCGTGGACACAGATTATTCAAAAGGATGCTGTGAGTTTTGTTACAACACCGTGGGGATATTGGTATTATAGCGAGATGTCTACAGCAAGAATTCTTCAATTTGTATCTATTATTGCTACTTTTTTTCTATATTATGTAATATTGCATTTGGGCAAGAAAAAAGCACGAAAAAAGAGGGAAGAGTATATTTTGATTCGTTTTAGATGGTTTGGCTTCATCATCATTTTGGGATATATGTTTGATACGATTGTACCGACTCTATTACATACAGCAGCTATCCCGGGAAGTTGCGTTTGTGCATTTTTTTCGGCTATGGTTTTGTTTCAGATTTCCAGAAAGCATAGGACATTTGGCATCTCACCGGTTAATGTATCACAATACGTATTTAAGGAAGTGCAAATCCCTGTTATAATTACCGATGACAATGAAAAGGTTGTATCATACAACGAGTATGTACAGCAAATTGGTGATGAGATGGGGATCGAACTTTTGAATCAGGAACTTGGTGATTATTTTGAGCTTTTGGAAGGAAATACGGAGAGTGAAGAAATTCTTACAACAAGCAAAACAACAGGTTTGGTGTATGTGATGAACAGTACCCAGGTGATGGATCAGTTTGGTGATTTACTATATACTATCCACTTTTTTAGGAATATCACCAAAGAACGTGAATATATGAAGATGCTGGAAGAAAGTAAGAAATTGGCGGAAGCTGCCAATGTTGCAAAGAGCAATTTTCTCGCTAATATGAGCCATGAAATTCGTACACCTATGAATGCGATTATAGGCATGAGTGACATTGCTTTGTTGGATCAGGATTTACCGGGACGAAATCGTGCGCAGATTACAGAGATTAATGTTTCGGCAAATAATCTGCTGGGTATCATCAATGATATTTTGGATATTTCAAAAATAGAATCAGGAAAGTACGAACTGATTGAGGATACTTATGAATTAGCAGGTTTGTTAAAAGATATTAGCAATATTATGACGATTCGGGTAAAGGAGGTAAATTCAAGATATCAATTGCAGATTGATCCAACAGTACCCGGAAAAGTAATGGGAGATGTTACCAAGGTTCGTCAGATTTTATTAAATATTTTAGGAAATGCAGCCAAATTTACAAAAGATGGTGTGGTAAAACTTTCTGTGGGATGGAATCAAAATCAAAAAGAAGCACAGTTGGTATTTGATGTGGAGGATACGGGGATTGGAATTAAAGAAGAGGATATTGATAAAATATTTGGAAAATTTACCCAAGTGGATACCAGAAAGAATCGAAGTATTCAGGGAACAGGACTTGGTCTTGCCATTAGCAGGCATTTAGCACAAATGATGCAGGGAGATATTGTTGTCAGTAGTGTATATGGAGAAGGAAGTAAGTTTCGTATTACGATAGTGCAACAAGTAGTGGAATATGAACAACTGGGAACAGAAGTTGCTACTGCACTGGAAAAGCGGGAATATCAGATTGCAGAAGCCCAAAAAGAGGTTGTTGTTATTTCAAGACCAGAGGCAAAGATTTTAATTGTGGATGATTCCAGAGTGAATCTTATGGTGGCAAGGGGGCTTATAAAAAAATACAATATGCAGATTGATACAGCTAGCAGTGGAATGGAAGCTGTGGAGAAGGTTCAGAAAGCAGATTATGATATTGTATTTATGGATCATATGATGCCGGAGATGGATGGAATTGATACTACAAGGGCAATCCGTGAATTAGGAGGTAAGTTTGAGAAGTTGACTATAATCGCATTGACTGCCAATGCGGTGGGAGAGGTAAGGAATTTATTTTTGGAAGAAGGATTGCAGGATTTCTTGTCTAAGCCTATAGATATGAAAGCATTGGATGTGATTATTAATAAATGGTTGCCTGTTCGTCAGCATGAACCATCCTGAATACTGTAACAGTTCAGCCGGGGGCTGTCCTGTTACTGAATACTACCTTATTTTGAGGCAAATAATAGTTTTCGGGAATTGTTTTGTAAAAAGAATGGAGGAAAGAAATATTTGTGAGTCTTGAAGTACAGGTGATTATTACTCTTATACATATCAGCCTTCTTACTTTGGAAGACTTAAGCATCGCAAAGTGTATGTTTTTGCTCTATGGAGAAAAATTTCAGTTCAATTGGAAGCTCTTTTTAAAAATTGTATCCAATTGGATTGTATTAAGATTATGGGCTCGTAACGCATTCGCACATGTATTAGCTACACTGTTAATAGGTGTATACGGATTTTTCTCATTTGCATCCGGAACAATATGGTGTTATTTTCGTAAGTGTGGTCCTGTTGTTTTGTGTCATGTATATGTGGCATAAAAGTTATTACAAAGTGAAAGAACAAGAACTGCAGTTGGAGATGCACCGGATGTATAATGAAGGATTTGAAGCCCTGATCAGTGATATCCGAAAAAAACAGCACGATTTTCAAAATCATCTGAATACTATTTACAGTATGCACTACACTTGTCATACATACGAGGAATTGGAGGAAAAACAACAGGCGTATGTGGATGCTATACAGGAAGAAAACAGATACTATAAAATGCTTGGAATTGGAAATCCAGTGATTGTCGGCTTTTTATATGGAAAATTTCTTCAGGCGGACAAAGAGGGGATTATCGTTTCTTATGATGTTCGGATCGGGAATTTGGAAAGTGGCATTCCGCTTCATAAAATGGTAGAAGTAATCGGGAATCTGTTTGATAATGCCATGGAAGCAATAAAAAACAGTGAGAAAGAAAAGACTATCTATCTGAAGGCATGGAATACTTTAATAAAAGTATCGAACTGGGAAGTGCCATTGGTATGTTTGGTACACAACGATTAGGTGGATTTGAACCTCGTTGTGGTTCTTATGTACATCATCCATATACATCTATGAAAGAAGTATGGGATGAAGTAAACAGCATGGCTGAAAATGGTCAGGTATTTTGTCAATATATGATTGGAAATGCTTACTGTTATGGAGATTGTATTGAAATGCTTGGTTATGATGATGCGTATTATTATCTTGGGGGACTTTATTACGATAGAGGAGACCTGCCAAAAGATTTGCCAAAAGCAAAACGATACTATGAAAAGGGAATAGAGGTAGAAGCTCGTGAGGTCGGTTGTAAAAACGCACTTGGTTCTATGTACTTTTATGGTGGGGATGGTGTTGAGCAAAATTATGAAAAAGCATATAAACTTTTCAAAGAAGTAAGACCGGAAAATGACTGGTGCGCAAACATGTTGGGAACCTGCTATTTGAAAGGATGGGGAACCAGTGTAGATTATGAAGCTGTCAAGGAGGAGTTTTTTGTCTGTCCGGATAAAGAATTGTCTGCCATTGGACTGGGGGAAATTTATTGCTTCGGACTTGGTGTAAAACAAGATATTCGTATGGGTATGGAATATCTCAATAAATTTCCAAACAATCCTAGAGTGAAGGAAATGAAATCACACTTTAAGCGTGGTTTGTTTGGTTGGAAACAGATACAATAATTATTGTTCATTTGGTGTAAATTTGTGGTATACTATTTTGTGTAAAGATTGTTAATGTACGAAAAAGAAGGACATATTGAGTAGAAATATTCGATATGTCTTTTTGTTGAGAGAAATGGCGGTATTTTATGAGAAAGAATATACTTATTGTAGAAGATAACAAAGCAGCAGCGGAAATGTTGCAACGAACCATAGAAGAAATGGGTAGAGACATTAATGTATATATAGCACATAATAGTATGGAGGCATATGAAAAAGCATTGCAGCACACCATAGATGTTTTTTTTCTTGATATTATTTTGAACACCAGACAAAATGGTGATGTATCCGGTCTTGAATTCGCGCAGAAAATGCGAAGTATCGAAAAATATCGGTTTACACCAATGATATTTACTACTTCATTGATGGATCCGAAATTATACGCATTTACCAATATTCACAGTTATGCGTATTTGGAAAAACCTTATGATCCAAATGAGGTAAAAAAATTGTGGAGAAAACCATAGAATACACAACAGAGCGAGAGGAAGATAAAAATCTGTTTTTTCGAAAAGACGGATTGATCTTCTCTGTGAATATTTCAGAAATTATTTATATCGAAAATAGTGGGCATCGACTTACGCTTCAGACAAAAATGGAGAAGATGCAAATGCCATATAAAAGTTGTAAAAAACTCATGGAGGAGATTGATTGCAAGTATTTTATGCAATGTAGTCGTTCTACCATAGTAAATATGAAATATGTTCTGGCGTTGGATTTGGTGAATCGCTATCTTGTTTTAAAAGATGGATTGGGAAGCTTGGAAATTGGAATTGCTTATATAAAGAAAGTGAAGGAAGCGTTCCAGGCGAAAGATTGAATACTACACAATGTGAAAATGGAAAGAACCCAAGAATAGAAATGAAAAAAGTATTGAAAGTAGTGGCAGTAATAGTGGCAGCATTGGTGTTATTGCTAGGTTATGGTGTGTATTTGAGTCTGACAAAAGAATTAAATGGTGATCTTGTGCTTGTAGGATTTAAAGAAGTAGAGTGGGATGAAAAGTTGAATGGATAGTCTTACTCTTATTCATTTGTATGGAAGAAGGGTAGCTTTGTCGATTGGCAAAGCGGCCCTTCTTTTTTTAGGTTACTTTTTGCTGATTCAAAGTTTTGATTGACATATTATCAAAATGATAGTATGATACAAGTAGCAAAAAGATACTATCGAAATAATATTAAGTAGAGGAGCGTTGTATTATGAAAAAGACATTGATTGTAGTAGATATGCAAAAGGATTTTATTAGCGGATCACTTGGAACAAAGGAAGCCAGAAATATTGTGGAGAAGGTAAAACAAAAGATTGCAAAGTACAAACAAAATGGGGATGAGATCATTTTTACAAGAGACACCCACCAGAGTAATTATTTAGAGAGCAATGAAGGAAAGTATCTTCCGGTTGTACATTGTGTAGAGGGAACCAAAGGCTGGGAAATAGCAGATGGTTTAGAAGTGCCGGGGGCAATCTACATTGATAAAACCAGTTTTGGTTATATGAATTGGAAAGATTACAATCTGGAGGAAGTAGAAATCGTTGGATTATGTACGGATATTTGTGTGGTATCCAATGCATTGATCATCAAAGCCACTTATCCGGAAATCAAAGTTACAGTAGATGCCAGTTGTTGTGCAGGTGTAACACCGGAAAGTCATAGAGCGGCATTGACCACCATGAAGATGTGTCAGGTTGAAATCGTGGAATAAATAACAGATACTGATTTTTATGCCTTTGAACAATTTCGAAGAGAGGTAAAAGGAGAGGAAAGCGTATGATCAAGTATAATAATAAGCCAATTAATATCAATCATTTTCCAGATGGAACACTTTTGATGAAGGAAGAAGTTGCTGCTAATCATCCGGTAGAGATTACATGGCATTATGAGAATAATGAGGAACTGATTGCACTTTATTTTTTAACGAAACATATTAGAAGTAAGGGAGTTGCAGATGTAACCTTAAAGATGCCTTATATCCCAAATGCCAGACAAGATCGGGTAAAGCACGGGGAGGATATTTTTACCTTAAAGTATTTTAGCCAGATGATCAATGACTTAGGGTTTTCCAGCGTTACAGTATTAGACCCGCACTCCTATGTCAGTGAGGCGCTGATCGATCGTATTAGTATTCAGTCTCCAAAGAAATATGTGGATAAGACAATGGAAAGAATAGGAAACAAGGTTCTGTTGTTTTATCCGGATGAGGGAGCCATGAAACGGTATTCTTCTATGTTTCACCAACCCTATGTATTCGGCATAAAGAAACGGGACTGGTCCACTGGTGAAATTCAGGGATTATCCATATCCGGTCGTACAGAACTTGTTGAAAACAGTACCATATTGATCGTAGACGACATTTGTAGTAAAGGCGGAACCTTTTATCACAGTGCAAAAGCCTTAAAAGAACTGGGGGCCAAGGAGATTTATCTTTATATCTCTCACTGTGAAAATACAGTGCTTGAGGGGGATTTGATACAGAGTGATCTTATCAAACGAATTTATACAACCAACAGTATTTTTACAAAAACAAATGAAAAAGTGGAGGTGTTTGATTATGAATAGAATCAATCCCATGTTATTAATTGATTTTTATAAAGCAGTACATGCAGAAATGTTGCCGAAAAACATTACAAAATCTGTATCTTATTTTACACCACGCATGAGTCGGGTAAAACAATGGGATAAAGTAGTTATGTTTGGATTACAGGGCTTCATCAAGACGTATTTGATCGATTACTTCAATGAAGAATTCTTTCAAAAGTCATTTGAAGAGGTAATTGGAGAATATAAGAGGATTATGGATGCCGCACTTGGAAAGAATGCATACAAAATTGAGAAGATTGAGAAACTTCATAGATTGGGTTATCTTCCCATTGAAATTGTAGCTTTGCCAGAGGGAGTCAGGGTTCCTATGCATGTGCCTATGTTTGGTATTACCAATACGAATCCGGACTTTGCATGGCTGCCACAGTCTTTGGAAAGTTTAATTTCTGCAGAAAGCTGGCATCCAATGCTTGCCGCAACCGTGGGATATACCTATCGCCAGATTGTAAATGAATATTATGAGAAAACCTGTGATGATGACATATCTCGTGCAAAAGCCTTAGGCGCTTTTGATTTTCGCGGGGAGGAGTGTACGGATTCTGCGGTGAAAGCAGGAGCAGGCTGGTGTTTATCCTTTTTAAATACGGCTACCGTTCCAACCATTCCTTACTTAGAGCAGAATTATAACTGTGATTGTACAAAAGAACCGGTTGCATTTGGAAGCCCTAGTACAGAACATTCCGTTATGTGTAGCAATTATGCAGTAGATGGGGATGAGGTAACTCTGTTAAAACGGTTGTTGAATGAGATTTACCCGGATACAAGTTTTTCTGTGGTATTAGATTCTTATGATTATTGGAACATAATTGACCATGTGCTTCCACAAATAAAGGCGGATATCCTGGCTCATAATGGGTGCATGTTAATGCGTGGAGATTCGGGCGATTGTGTGGAAGTTGTGACAAAAACGGTATTTAAATTGTGGGATATCTTTGGTGGCACGATCAATAGCAAAGGTTACAAAGTGTTAGATCCTCATGTGAAGGCCATTTATGGAGACTCCATTACGGTGCAAAGATGTGAGCAGATTTATAAAATCTTGGAAGAAGCTGGATTTGCCTGCTCAAATGTGGCACTGGGGGTAGGCTCTTTTTCCTTCCAGTGTATTGAGGAGGATGGTATTTTGAAACCATTTACAAGAGATACCTTTAGTTCCTGTATTAAAGCAACCTACTGTGAAATTAATGAAAAGCCATATCCAATTTTTAAGAACCCGAAAGAAGGTGGATTTAAAAAGTCTCAGAAAGGTTGCTGTATCGTAACAAAAACAGAGGATGGGTATCAGTTTACCGATGGACATACATGGCAGCAGGCATGTGAAAGGGAAAATGCATTAGTGACCGTATTTAGAGATGGAAAGCTGTTAAAAGAGCAGTCTTTGCAGGAAATCCGCAGTCAATTACATGATGGGAAGTTCTAATTTTTGAGAGGTGTGTTGAAGGATATGTATAAAGTAATAGGATTTCATAATCCTGATGAGGGATATGGTTTTTTAAGTAATTGGTATTTGTCAGATTTCACAGTGGACGGTATTGCGTATAGTTCAATGGAACAATATATGATGTATCAAAAAGCTGTATTATTTCAAGAAGAGGAAACTGCCAAGGAAATTCTTGAAACAACGGATGTGGGTAAGATTAAGGCGCTTGGAAGGGCAGTAAAAGGATATAAAGACGAGGTATGGAATGGATTGCGTCAAGTTATCATTTACGATGGTTTACAACAGAAATTTTTCCAAAATGAGAAATTGAAAAAGCAGTTATTAGATACGGGAAATGCTATATTAGCAGAATGTGCAGTACAGGATCGTATTTGGGGAATTGGATGCTCTATGAAAGATGAAAGAAGATTCTATATGGATGAATGGAGGGGACAAAATTTACTTGGATTTACGCTTATGAAAGTGCGTGATAAAATACAGAAAAGTAATACGATTAGAGATTGATATTTCAGCTTTACAGGAGGATATTATGAAGCCGTACAAAATGAGTAAAGAAGAAAAGGAATACTTGCAAAATTATGATATAGCCGCATTCGAGCGACCATCTATTGCTACGGATGTGGTTGTGTTTTCCGTGTTAAATGATGGAGAACGGGATAATATAAGGAAGCTGCAAAAAAAGCAGTTGAAGGTTTTGTTAGTGAAGCGGGCTTCCTATCCTTATAAGGAACGTTGGGCCATGCCGGGTGGATTTTGTGTTCCGGGAGAGGATGTAATTGACACCGCTAAGCGGGAATTGTTTGAAGAAACTAATGTAAAAGATGCCTATTTGAAATTAATCGGTGTATATGGAGAAAAAGACCGGGATCCAAGAGGATGGATCATTTCCAATACATTTATGGCGTTGATGGATGGCGAAAACTGTGAGTTGAAAGCGGGAACCGATGCATGGGAAGCAAAGTGGTTTAGTATAAATGTTGCATCGGAAATTGTGGAAAAAAAGGTGACGGAACAAGAGACCTCTGTTGAGACGGTTTATGAAATGAATTTTGAAAACATTGATTCTGATATAAGCTTCACCACATTAGTGAAAGAATATAAAACCTTTCATAATCACCACCAGTCGGTTCGGTATGAGGTGATGGAGAGTGGAGAACTTGCTTTTGACCATGGGAAGATTATTTTAGATGCCTTGTTGTGTCTTCGAAAGGAAGTCGATGATAATTTAAAGCTTGCCTTTGATTTTATGCCGGAATATTTTACCCTCACAAGTCTGCAAAATGTCTATGAATTAATATTGGACAAAAAGCTGCTCACCGCAAACTTTCGGAGAAAGATTGCAGATTATGTGGTAGAGACAGAGCAAATGGTGGAAGGAGAAGGGTTCCGCCCGGCAAAATTGTTTCAACGAAATATGGAGAAGTTTTTTTCTTAAAAGGAGTGAGCGAAGATGAAAATGCAAAAATTTATAAAAAATGAGTTAAGTGGATGGAAAAAGTTTGAAGTAATATGGCTTCTACTTGCTTGCGCAGTTATATTAGGATTATCTATTTATTGGAAAGATTCTGTAATGGGTATCCTATCTTCTACAACGGGTGTGGTATGTGTGGTTTGTACAGGAAAAGGAAAATTATCAGCATACCTATTTGGTTTAGTAAATTCAGTTTTATATGCCCTTATTGCATTTAAAGCTACGTTATATGGGGAAACCATGTTAAACGCATTGTATTATGTGCCAATGCAATTTATAGGATTTTATATATGGTCAAAAAATATGAATGATGATACCCATGAAGTAACTAAAAAGCATATGAAAGTAACAGGAAGAGTGTGCATGATATTGGCTATGATTGGAGGAACTGTCGCCTATGGATTGGTATTAAGACACTTAGGGGATGCAATGCCATTTGTAGATGCATTTACGACGGTTTCATCTGTGGTAGCCATGATCGTATCTGTTCGAATGTTTTCAGAGCAATGGTGGATATGGATTGTTGTAGATGTATTTACCATATATATGTGGGCTTGCAATTTTTTTGTAGGAAAAGAGAATATTGCAACACTACTAATGTGGGTTGTTTATCTTGGAAATGCAGTTATTATGTGTGTAAAATGGGAAAAAGAAATACGAGGTGAGAAACATGTACAAATATAAAGTAGGGATGTATGGTGGTTCTTTTGATCCCTTGCATGTTGGTCATATACATAACATGATCCGTGCAGCTGCGGTTTGTGATGAGTTATATGTGATGATTAGCTGGTGCGAAGGAAGAGAAACTACTTCTAAAGAACTTCGTTATCGTTGGATACTGAATAGTACAAGACATCTACCAAATGTTAAAATAATTATGGTGGAGGACACAGCAATATCCAAAGAAGCATATAATAGGGATGATTATTGGGAAAAGGGAGCACAAGACATCAAAAATATCATTGGGAAACCAATTGATGTAGTATTTTGTGGATCTGATTATAAAGGAACCGATCGTTTTGAAAGTTTATATTGTCCGGAGAGCGAAGTGGTCTATTTTGACCGTGAAGAAGTTCCGGTTTCTTCTACGCAGATTCGAGATTGTCCAACAAAATATTGGAACTATATACCGAAAGTGTGTCGTGATTATTACACGAAAAAAGTGCTTATCGTAGGAGGAGAATCTACAGGGAAATCTACATTAGTAGAAAATCTTGCATTGGCATATAATACGAACTTTGTGGCAGAAGTGGGGAGAGAGACTTGTGCCTATGCAGGTGGAGAAGAATATATGATAGCAGAAGACTTGATTGAGAATTTTATCCGTCAAAAGGATGAGGTGCGAAAAGCTGCAAAAGAAAGTAACAGGCTCCTATTTGTAGATACAGATGCGTTAACTACAGGCTTTTATTGTGATTTGCTAATCAGTGAAACGAAAGAAAAAGACCGTTTGTCCAAATTGGCAGACGCCATTCATCAAAGTAATCATTGGGATTTGGTACTGTTTTTAGAACCGGAAGGAACCGTATTTGTTCAAGATGGAACTCGGAATGAAGATATTATGAATGAACGAAAAAAATATAGTAATATGTTAAAGGCGTGGTTTGATAATAAAGGTGTTTCTTATGAGGTCATTAGTGGAGATTACTTAAAACGATTTGATCAGGCAAAACAAATTATTGCACGGAAGTTAAAAATTACAACAGACTTCTAAAGTTAAAACAGTACCGGAAGCGAATATTTTTTTGCAACATATGAAATGAATTCTAAAATTCAGGTTGTACTAAATATAAGTAATTGAAGAAAATATGAAGCAAACTCCTCATCACTGGATGAATTCCAGAGATGAGGAGATTTTTACTCTATAGGAAAGTTCGTCCTATAGAGCAAAAACGCTCCGCGAGGATGTGCAGTCCAAAGAACGCAGTAGCTTTCAACCGACTATGAGAAACTCACTTTACGAGTTTCTCAAGTTATCGCGGTAGTCGCCAAGGTCCACGCTAGCGACGCGAAGCTAGTCCTTTAGGGCGTGGACTTTGGCTCGTTACTCGCGTAAATCAAACATCGTCTTTGACTCGTTTTCCTGGGAAAGCCTTGCGTGCCAGTTTTCTAGCCTTCGCTTTGACCTTACGGTCTTTGCTTAGGCTGAAAACAGTGCAAAAGCATGCAACACGCATCTGGCACGCAAAGTGGATCAAGTCCCTCATGAGGGAGGGATATAGGGGGTTGAAGTGGACTTGGTAACAGTTCAGGTAGTACTTGCACACATTGCTGTGCAAGTACGTATGAAAGTGTAAATTAGGTGTGGCTCACAGCAATTTGCAAACGTAAGCTTGCTGTGAGCCGTAACAGGACAGCCCCCGGCTGAACTGTTACTGGACTTGTCCACTTTGTTCTTTTAGAGATTGACAAAACCGACACGTGTGTCTATAATAATGGTAATCGACATGTGTGTCGAAAATAAAAGGAGGGTTATAAAATGGGTTCGAAAAAAGAAAGAACCAGAGAACATATTTTAGAAGTCTCGTACAGGTTGTTTGCGAAGAATGGATTTAATAAAGTTACGATGAAGGACATTTGTGAGGCAACGAATCTGAGTCGCGGAGGTTTATATAGCCATTTTTCTAGTACAAGAGAGTTGTTTGAAGCAATACTTGAGAAACTTAATCAGAAAGATGAGATGAATTTTCAGGAGGAAATGGAGCGGGGCATATCTGCTACAGAAATCTTAAAGAATGCGTTGATTCTCATGGAAGATGAGATGAATCATCCGGAAGATTCCCTAAGCCTTGCTATGTATGAGTATGCCGGGAGTGTAGAGACTGACCTTATGGATCATTTTAATAAAATAGGTGAGGATAAATGGACTGCGCTCATGGAATATGGAATTGCCCAGGGCGAGTTTCGTAACGTAAATGTAAGTGAAATTGTAAATATCATTTTATACGCTTATCAGGGAGTGCGAATGTGGAGCCGTATTGTAACTATGACACCGGAGACTTTTGAAGCGATTACTTCACATATTAAAAGGCAATTGCTAAAGGAGGAAAACGACAATGGAATTTAGAACGGAACGATTAATACTGCGTCCTTGGAAAGAAAGCGATGCTGAAAGTCTTTATGAATATGCAAAGGATCCAGAGGTGGGACCAATTGCAGGATGGCCGGTGCACACCAGTGTAGAGAACAGTCTCGACATTATCAGAAATGTGTTATCCGCACCGGAAACTTATGCGGTATGTTTGAAAGAAGATAACAGAGCTATTGGCAGCGTGGGGCTGATCCCGCCTATGCAGTCACATACCAAAGCATCTGAAGATGAGATTGAAATCGGATACTGGATTGGAGTTCCTTTTTGGGGTAAAGGATATATTCCGGAGGCCGTAAGAAGATTGCAGAAACATGCATTTGAAGATTTGGGATGTTCTGCTATGTGGTGTGGTTATTATGATGGAAATGAAAAATCAAAGCGCTGTCAGGAAAAATGTGGTTTTGTGTATCATCACACCGAAGAAAATAAACCATGCGCTTTAATGGTAGATATAAGGACTGAACATTTTACCAAACTCACAAAAGAACAATGGGAAAAAAAGTAATTTTAAGAAAGGAATCAGGTATAAAATATGAAAAATTTCCCATACTAAAGATGAGGTGATATTTAATGAAAGAAATTAAAAATGAAACAAAATCTAAATCTTTAGAGAAAAAAATGGAGCAAGAAAAAGTACAGGCAACTTATAATAGTGTGACAGAAAAGAGAAAGGTAGAAAATCAAAATCAAACTCACAATGCACGTAAAGAGGGAATCGCTCCCATCAATCAAAAAAGATAGGGGGCGATTTTCTATGTTTCGAATTCCAAAACATATCGGAATTATTCCGGATGGTAACAGGCGTTGGGCTAAAGAAAAGGGGCTAAAGAAGGAAGATGGATATGCATATGGACTAAATCCAGGGGTAAAGGTAGTACAACTTGCAAAAAAATACGGAGTAGAGGAACTTACTTATTATGGGTTTACCGTGGACAATTGTAAGCGTCCAAAGGAACAAGTGAAAGCTTTTTCAAAGGCTTGTGTGGATGCGGTGAATCGGATAAAAGGGGAAGATGTATCGGTGCGGGTGCTTGGAAATACAAAGTCATCCTGTTTTCCAGAGGAATTGCTTGCTTATACAGAAGAGAGGGAGCCAAAGGAAGCCCATAAGAAAAAAATGAAAGTAAATTTACTGGTCAATTACGGTTGGGAATGGGATATGAAAAACAACTGGGCGTCCAGAAATATTCCCAGAGTCGATATGATCATTCGCTGGGGGGGCATGTGCCGTTTGTCCGGATTTTTACCAATCCAGTCTGTATATTCTGATTTCTATATTGTGAAAGAGCTGTGGCCGGATTTTTCAGAGGCACAGTTTGAAAATGCATTAAAATGGTATCAGAAACAGGATGTAACTTTGGGAGGATGATGTAACTCCTTCTTATTGTTGGTGACAGCACTACCATTCGGGATGGTATGATTAAAAAGAGATAGATGAATCAGAGAATAATATTGAAGATAACCCCTTTTCAGTCAGTAAGATAAAACTGAAAAGGGAGTCTTTTTATGAATTCAATTCATGTTTTTGAGAATATAGCAAAGTTGTGGCGGTATAAAAAATCACACAGGAACAGCTTGCTGATTTTTTGTATTACAAAGGCATCCGTATGAAAATGGAAAATAGAACAAAAATTATTTATCTTCCTTCTTGGCCATAAATTGTGTATCAAATTCGGGGTTAAAGTAGTAGAAATTTTTGGAATCCAAGTTTTGCTTGGTCATTTCCAATGCTTCTCCAAAACGCTGAAAATGAACGATTTCTCTGGCTCTTAAAAATTTTAATGGTTCCCGCACTTCTGGGTCTTTGATCATTCGAAGAAGATTGTCGTAGGTGGTACGAGCTTTTTGTTCTGCGGCAAGGTCTTCATGTAGATCTGCAAATACATCACCTTTTGACTGGAATTCCAAAGAAGTGAAAGGTACACTGCTTGCTGCCTGTGGCCAGATTCCTTTTGTGTGGTCAATATAATAGGCGTCAAAACCTGCCGTCTTTGCCTCCTCCAAAGTCAGATTTTTTGTGAGTTGATAGACCATGGCACAGATGATTTCAAGGTGTGCCAGTTCCTCGGTACCAATATCTGTTAAAAGACCGCCTACTTTTTTGCATGGCATGGTAAAACGTTGGGAGAGATAGCGCATGGATGCACTTAATTCGCCATCTGGACCACCGTATTGACTGATAATGAGCTGAGCAGTTTTTGGACAAGTTTTGGTAATTTTTACCGGATATTGCAATCGTTTTTCATAAATCCACATTTAGATACACGCTCCTTCCCAAGGCATAGCACCATCGGTCCATGAAAAATGATTTTCGTTTCCTCTGGCGTCTACAATACAGTTTGCAGTGAGGGGATAGAAGTCTACTTCCATTCGTTGCAGAAGTTTCTTTCGATCCGCATTAAACTGGTTGTAAAGACCAATTGCTGTATCGTCTTCCGGGTGAGTATCCAGATACAAAGTCAAGTCGTTTAAAAAGAAACTGATTTCATATAATGCGTTCATAACAGTCTCCCTATCAAAATGCTGATCTGTAAATAAGGGGGCATATTTTTCTTGATATTCCTTACAGTCTTTGCTGTTGCAGCCACAGGTGCATGCTGTGGAAGACTCTGGTTCTGTAGCAAAAAAAGGAAGATTTAGTTCTGGAAAAATTGTTCCTTCTTTTAATGCTTTGGAGGGAGCATAGATTTTGTCTGTTTTTTGCATGGGTACAGACGCGATTGCGAGTGCTTCTGCTGTATTATTGCAGGATTTCGTTTGTAAACTCATATGATATTCTCCTTTCTTTAGGAAACACAATTAGTTGTATTGGGTATCTGTTCAAAGGGCGTGTCCGAATGTACCCTCTGAATAGATAATATGTAGTGACCTCACATTTGCAC
>JBGVLO010000141.1:0-1504 GCA_045124315.1 Lachnospiraceae bacterium | reverse complement strand
TATGATTTCAGCATAGGAACCTCACTTACAGAAGAACGATCCGCTTTTTCTTCAGAAGGGACAGAACCAGTTTGACAACCTGGTCTCGTTTTTCTGCCCGCTCCATTTGATTTTCCAGGATATTATCGAAAATCGTATCCTTGGTATAGATGCGTTCAACCAAACGCTGAACGTTTTCCTGTCCCAGATATTTTTCTTCCGGTTCGATATCCCGTTCCATCAGATAAACCAGTTCTGCCATAGAAAGAATCAATCCGGTTTCCGTGATCCATTTCAGTGCCGTTTTCTCGTTTCTGGAAAGTCCCTTATACGGATTTCTGGATCTTGCGGGAACCAGCCGTACTTTTGTCAGAGCCCGGTACTCCCCTTCCAGAACATCTTCTGTTATAACCACCAACCCCATTCTTTCCAGCTGATTCAGTGCATTGTTTTGGAACTGATTCCTGGATGCATCAAACCCAAATCGCCCATTCAGCCACATGTAAGCCAGGTCTCCGGTTAACGTATAGTCAAAACCGCAGTGAGAAACATAGACAATATGTTCGGTGGAAGGTTTTGTTACTGCTCCCATAGAAATGTATTTCATTTTAGTTACCTCCATTTTGATCATTTGCTAAATTACACTGTTGAAACATGAAAAGTGCAATGATCAAAGGACATATAAAAGTGCAACACACATCAAAATTATTACCGCAGCGCAGATACTGATAACCAAGATGTTCTTGATCAGTTCTTTATCCATCCCTTCATTGATGCGGTTCGTGTCCGGAGGCAAGACATCATTGTAATATCCGTCATAGCCATCATCGACGGCTTCACCCATGATTTCCGGGATGTTCTCGGTTTTGTCTTTCTTTGCTTTCGTTCTTTTCTGCTTTTTGGGTTTCTTTTTTGTTTTCTTTTTTGCATATTTTCCGGGTGATTTCTTATTTGAACCGGATAATGCCTTGCCACATTTGGGACAAACAGAAGCAGCGCCAGCCTTAAGCCTGGCGCTGCAGTTGGGACATAATTCCATTGTGCTATTCTCCTTTTTTCATAAAAATAAGGTGGCTCCGTCTGGACCCACCTTTTCATGCTATTAATATAACACACTTTGTTTCCCGTGTCGTTCCCTTTTTTTTCCCACTTTTTTCCCGGATTATTCCCAGATTTTTCCCGGATTTTTCCCGAAATTTTCCCGGATTTTTCCCGCCTTTTTCACCTGTTATTAGGATGAAATCTGTCGATATATCTTTTTTATTCGTATATATGCGGCAGAAACGACTCAAAATCAGTATGGATCTCGGAAATCTCATCAAAGTCAATTGCTATATTTCCAATCTGAAGGAGCTTCCAATAAGCATCAACCTTCTCAACTTCCCCTGTAAGCTGAAGATACTCTTCTTCATAGCCGTTGTAATACACCACAGTCACATTCTGCCCTTTACGCAGGTCGACCAGAATGCTGTTTATCTCTCTAATCATATCTTCAGCTAACTCCTTTTTGGGGGTTGATATTTTT
>JBGVLO010000140.1:0-4212 GCA_045124315.1 Lachnospiraceae bacterium | reverse complement strand
GTCAGCCTATTGTCATCACAAAATTTCTGAACTGCTTCACGAAATAAATCTCTGCTGCTCACCTTTGTGTTCCACTTTTCAAAATATGATAAAAGCTTTCCACATTCCACTGATTGCGAATATGTCTCTGTCATACCTGAAAATGTCTGTTTTGCATTGTCAATAATTGCAAACCAGTCCTGTTTTTTATCCCAGAAAGCCTGTTCATCATAAATGCCGGAACAAACTCCATCATATTCTGACTGCGATGCATATGCCTTCATCTTTGAATAGGAAGCCATACCATGTTTTTCAATCATACCCACATCTTCCATATAAGACATCAGAGCAAACATTTCTAACTCTGTCGCATTATTTGGATCTACATCATTAACACGAACCTCATAATCGCCCACTTTAATAATTGGTTCAGCAGGTGTAGAAGAGTCAGCATATTTTGCTAACAATCCTGTATTCCCTGCTGTTGTAACACCAATTGTTTTTCCATTGTTAGACGATGTAGTCTGTTGTGTTGCAGAACCCATTGTCGTATACTTTGAAGCTAAATCGTTTGAACTGTTTTTACGATAGCCAGCACGATAATAATCGGTACTGTATCCTACTGCTCCTATGTTCATTTTTACTCCTTTCCGCAGTTGCTCTGTCAGTCACAACCGCACCGCTCTCCAGAAAGGTCCGAGCGGTATAATATTATACTTCTAAACTTACTTCGCTAAATCAACTTTATTTGACTCAACCCATTTTCTATTTTCTTCTTCCATGTATTTAACAAACTCATCAAAAGTCATTTCTACTGGAGAACCAACTATTCCCCAAGTCATATTTTCTGCATTAGGATAATTCTGCTTTAATACTTCTCTAATAGATGTTTTTATCTTCTCTCCTTCTTTAATTCTTTCATCCCATTCTTTTTGAATATCTTCTATTGATCTAACCGTCGCAAAACTACAAGATACTGTTGATACGCCACTTTGTTCCGTAGTTACACGTTGCATAATATCTCGGTTAAAATACACAGGAACAGAAGTATAATCCTTTATACTTTGCTGCCAGTTATCCATAGAAAGATAACTATCCCAACTTCCAGATTTATTATATTCATCCAAAATATCTTTCATTGCTGTACTATAGTCTGCCTTATCTAAATAGTGCGCCACACCTGTTTGTTCAAACAGAATGTCAGCTCTTTGCTTATCTGCCGCAGATGTATTTCCTGTTTCCTGATTTAAAACCATTAGTTCTGCATAACTACAATTTCTCGGATCAATAATCCATGCATGGAGCTTCCTTTCAAATTCTTCGCCTTCTGCGGTTTTACCCTTTAATATATAAAGTGGATTATCATCCGAATAAACATCCGAACGATGAATTTCAACACTCTCACCTGTCTCTGGATTTGAAAATGATACCAATGGTTCATTCACCTTACTACCACTATTCACATCCTCTAATGCAAAATTAAATTTTTTGTCTAAAACTCTTCTGCTGCTATTGATTGTCATATTGCCAGTTATAGTACAACTGCTTCCAACTCCACCTATCGCCATAAATTTTGTCCTCCATGCTTTTCCGTTTTATAGTCAATTTGTCAGTCACAACCGCACCGCTCTCCAGAAAGGTCCGAGCGGCTCATTTTTTTGAAAATATTTCTTTTAAACAGCATGTACCTAATTTTATATTGTTTATTTCAATGGCAACTCCTCTATCGTTCAGAGCCCCCTACACCCTTGCAGTCCACAGAGGCAAAGTTTTATGCGCCTCTGCAGAATTGGGTGTAAAAATTATATCTGTATATCCAATGAACTACCCGAAGATGGTGCTTTTGTGCCTGTTGCCAGATCAGACTGTATCTGCTGATAAGATACAGTTCCCTTTGCGTTTTCTCCATACTCCTTTTTCAGACGTGCCAATTCATCGTTGTAGATAGATGTAAACACCCTCGCTCTTGCAAATTCCTCATCTGTACTTATCGCTTTCCAGTTCCTTGATTCAGGATTGTAAGACAATGTTTTATTTCCATTCGAATCCCAAAACATACAAGCCGCATTCATCTTTCCTCCTGTCTTTCTCATGCTTGATTCATAGATGGCTTTTCTGTCCGGGGAAACTGTCTCACCATGCTGCATACATAATTTTCGGTATGCCGCATCATCCCGCTTCCCGGTGGCAAATTCCTTCTGTGCAAGTTCCTTTATAGCTTTCTCGAATTCTTGCTCCGACATTGCAGGCTTATCACGTTTCGTCATAATATTATCCCAATTCGGTTTTGTGAATTGAATATCAACCGGCTTGAAACGCAGTGCGAAATTTCCATAATCACATTGAGCTAACGGATTATTGGGATTTTTCTTATTGCCAAACATCTGCTGCACCATATTAGCATGCTGTGAATAATTACCCCTTGTTATCTGCATATGAAATCCTCCTTGATTAATATAATTATATGCCTGTTTTGTCCTACGCAAATAATTTTTCGCTTCATAAAATCTGTCGGCAGATGCCCCCACTTTTCAAACCCGGACTGCGCCAAATGACTATTTATTGCACCAAATGACCATAACATTTAAAGCATCACCACCGCTTGGAACTTCTCTGAGTCACATGAAATAACAAAGTCTCCGCCGTATTTATCCACAACAGCTTTTACATTCGACAAACCGATGCCATGCATCCCGCCATTGGAATCCAGCACGATGCCGTCCGTGATTTGTACTTTTTCCAAGACAGGATTCTTTACAGAGAAAATTATCTTCCCGCCTTCCTGAACCAGCTTGATATGGATAACGGCTTTTCTCCCCGCCTTTACGACCTTTAAACACTCATGAATGGCATTGTCCAGAAGGTTGGACAACAGGATGACCGTTTCCTCCTCGTTCAACCGCATTCCACTCATGTCGCCTACCTTGAATATCATGGAAGTCCCCTGCTCCCTTGCTAAATGAAACTTTTGGTTCAGGACTGCGTTCACGACAGGATGGTTCGTATTGACCGCTGACATCTCCACCAATATACTCTCCGTCAGCCGCTCCGCAAGCGTGGCGGCTGCCTGCGGGTCACCTTCCTTTATCAGAACCTGTATTGTCCTTATCTGGTTTTTATAATCATGCATCTTTCTCCCCTGCCGCTCATATACTGTCTGCATATCCCGGTAATATGCAAGCTGACTTTCTTTCTTCTGATCTGTCAGCGCACTTTCCCGTAATAGTTCTCCCTTCTCAAGGATGTCCTGCATCAGCTCCATCACAAGGAAATTCATCAAAATCAATCCTACTGTGAGGAAAAGGTAGGATACTTGTACCTTTTTGTCACTGCTGTAACAGTAATACATGAGCAGCATGGCTCCTGCAGAAAGCAGCGGAATCAGGGAAAATTCCAGCCACTCTTTACGGGAAAGCCCCCCGTAATCATTCTTCCCTTTCCATATTTTCCGCACTGCAAAAATCACACAAAGCCATGCCAGCTTTGCGGGCAGTGCAAGAAAAACGGGTTTGGAGACATATGCCCCTTCACTGTCCATAAGTATGTTTTCAAGCTGCAGTGCGACAATGTCTGCCAAACAATACAGCGAATAATCCAGTCCGGAAAAGAAAATACATTGTTTCCAATCCGCCTTGTAAAACACCGCACAGAATATTGTCAGCGCCAATACTGCCAGCAGTACCTTTACTCCCATTGGACAACACTCTCCAAGGAATGCAACTGCCACTATGGCAGGATACAGGACAACAAACCTGCGCTTTTCCAGCCGCCCCGTCCTTTTCCTTTCCATGAAGGTATCGAAAAAATATATGCTCACACATGTCTCTATCGCCATGAGGCAGAAAGAAAGTATCCACAGTCCTATTTCCATCATCACTCTTCCCCCTTAAACAACATGTACTGCCGCTTTACCTGTGCATATCTGGACTTCGGAACTGAAATCTCTTTTCCTGTTGTGAGAGTAAGAACATAACTGCTGATTTTCGCAATATAACGCATATTTACAAGAATACTTAAATGTATTCTTACAAACCCCATGTTTTTTAATTCTGCTTCCAGTTCATCCAGCTTTTTATAGATGCTATAGCAGCTTTTTTCCGTGTAAAATATATTTTTATGTCTGGCTGTCTCAATGTAAATAATGTCATCTGCATGAAGCTTTATCGTTCCCTCCACAAAGGAAAACTCCAAAATCCGGCTGTTCTTCTGAATCTCCACGATAAGATCATCCAT
>JBGVLO010000139.1:0-9776 GCA_045124315.1 Lachnospiraceae bacterium | reverse complement strand
CTATTACACTCCAAGTATCTCATTAGTGTATTGAAACAGCACCAAATTAAGCTGATAAATATCATACTGCTTATCAATAATTGCCTTCTGTACAATCAGATCCACCTTACTGCTTGGACTAAACGCCCAGTCCGCCCTCGCCAGCAAATCCTTTGCCTGTTCCAAATCTAATTCCAGAGCAATACAAAGAGCCATCACTGTCTTTTTCTTGGGATGATACTTTTCATCACACTGTATCTTCGAAAAATGCTTTCTATCCAAATTTGCCCGTTTCCAGACATCCTTGTTGTCCATTCCTGACTTACCAATCAGTTCAAAAAGTTTATCATGGAAAGACATACCTATGTTTTCCAGTTCTTCTTCCAAAGACATTGCCCCATCTGGCATTGGAATAGACATAAGCAGTTCCGTCTCACTCTCTTCTGCCTCCGTATAGCGGCTACATTCTTCATAGACTTCCGAATCGTATGTTATATCAGATTCTATTCTACTGCGCCTGAATGGTCGCCTCGAATATTCGCTTCTCCGCTTTTTCCTGATATAATTTGCATCAATAAATGAATCAATTTCTCCAACCAACTGTTCTGAAAGCTGAAATGATTTCTTGTCAAAAACCACAAGAATAATCTGCATTTCATTTTCCAATAAAAATCGGCTGAACACAGATACCGCAATCTGCAATGCTTTATCTTTCGGGAACCCATAAACACCGGTTGAAATAAGTGGAAAGGCGATGCTATCACATCCAAGCTCCAATGCTTTCTGTAAGGATTTTGCATAACAACTCTCAAGTGTTTCAAATTCATTGTGCTTTCCATCCACCCATACCGGTCCAACTGTATGAATAATATATTTTGCATTTAGGGCATATGCACCTGTTACTGCAATATCACCACGTTTAATACATCCTACCTTTTTTCGTTCCGAAAGAAGCTCATCCGCTCCAGCCGCCTGATAAACTGCCAAATCTGTGCCACTTACATATATGGGGCTGAGATTTGCAGTATTTACAATCACATCTGCTTTGACATGAGTTATGTCATTGCGTACTATCTTAAATGGCATCTTGCACCTCCTTATTGCTCTAGATAATTTTCAGCATAGTAAATTACGATTGCCTGAACATCTGTAATTTTCGTAATATCACCTTTTACTGTTTTAATTAAATACCCTTGATACTTTCCTTGATACTTTTAATTTACAAAATTACATGTCCAATAAAACTCCCTTGTTCTATTTTCCACTTTGTTGTTTATACACTCAGCAATCTCTTCAGCCCAACCATCGTCAAGTTCCACACTACAGTCCTCCCATCAAACCACTTCTGTCCAAAATAAAAACCAGCTGTTCATTCTGCATTCATGTGATTTAACTCCTTCGGTTAATAGTTAATCACATTATATATGCAGAAAAAACAGAGCTGGTCGCATGTCAGGCGACATACAAAAAAGAGACATGCTCCATATATAATAGTAATATCTCTTCCTTTCCTCTTTGCAACAGAAGCCCTTAATCACCTAACATAAATCATAAGTTTTCATTGTCTCTGCAGTTCTATATTCATGCTTCTCATAGTACCCAATCAGCTTTCCCTCATCCCTAAGTGCCACCATGTACACATCCTTATTCTGCTTTTCATTATGAAAGGTATATACGATATTGTGGCTTTCCTCTTCCGCAAACCATTCAACCACCTGCTGTATTTTTCCTCTTAATTCCTGATTATGACATTCTAACAAGTTTTTCCCCATCAGTTTGTCCCCACCCCTCTTCTCATAACTATTTACTGCTGCCGGATTCATATAAATAATCTCATGGTTCAGATTACAAATCACAACGGCTGCTCTGTCCTGATCCACGATACTTTTATAAAAATTTATATATGATTGTTCCACTGATTTCTTCTGAAATTTCTCCATGTAGTCCTCCTTATCTTCCCAATGCCATCCGCACCAGCTTTTCAAATGACTGTGCAAATCTTTCGTCATCCTCATCGGTTCGTTTCCTCGGTCCCTTAATATGATTCTTATGAGTACCCCGTCTTGCCTTCTTATTAAGATGTCTTTCCATAAGCATCTGATCTATATTCTCATTCGTATACCATTTTCCGGACTGATGGATTGCATATGCACCTTTCCCAAGCGCCATAGCAGCTACTCCGTAATCCTGTGAAACAACGATGTCGCCCTTGTGACAAACACTAATCAACTTGTAATCTACTGCATCTGCTCCTGCACCAACCACAATGACTTCACTGTAATCGGAATTCAAAATGTGATTCGTATCGCAGAGTAATGTTACTTCAATCCCATATTTTTCTGCTACTTCTTCTACAATACGCACCACCGGGCATGCATCTGCATCTACAAAAATTTTCATATTAATCACTCATTCCTTTCGTTTCACTCAGGCACAAATATCAATGAAAAACTTATTTTTCACACTACCATTCCTTTAAAATTCATTTCCATCTCATCTGTTCCCCTGCTATGCGACACCAATTTTCCGGAACAATACAAACATATGAAGTAAATATCGCTTTTACTCCTCATCCTCAATCTCATCTAAACTCTGCTCCAGCAAATCCTCTACCCTACATCCTAATGTCTTAGCTAATGCAACCAGATTCATACCCGTCGCCTTATTAATATCCTTCGCACGTTGTTCATACTGCTGAATCATACGAAGAGTCACACCGGATTTCTCAGCAAGAGCTTTTTGCGAATACCCGATTGACTTACGCAATGTCTGCAATTGCGTGGGCGGCTCCTGTCTTCGTATCATTCTGTTCATTGTATCAACAAATCTTTCTTCGGCTGCTTCATGAAGCGTTGGATACAGCTTCCAAATCTCACGCATGGAAATATGCTTCCTAATATTTTTAAAACTTCTGCCGGTATACCACTGGTAATATGCCAATATCCAACCACACCAATATTCCGGTGAACAATCATAAACAGCCTCCGCCTCGGGAAGTTCTCTTTCCCAGCCGGAACGTTCCATCACTTCCCACACCAATTCTGTTCCTGACATTCCAGACACAAACCTAGGAACACCGGAACCAAACTGATCCGCTAGTCCTCCTGCTATGAACATATCCAGGAAATCGTCAATCTCTATTCTGCAGTTGTTTACCGCATAATCAAAAGCTTCCCCAAGATTCCTCATGGCATCATCCAGGTATTGTTTATCGTAAGCGTGGATCATCAGCCATTACCTCCTCACGAATAATATCTCTCATATAAATACCATTCACATCATCTATTTCAAGTTCTTTAAAAAATGCTGACCTTGCCGCATCATCCCTTGCTTTTCTGCGCGCATAATATATGGTATTATCCGAAGTTTGATAAGAAATAAACCGAATGGCCTCAAATGCTTTCTGGCTCTTAAGTACAAATTGCTCTCCAAGTTTTCCAAGCTTCATTGCATGACTTAATTGTCCCAACGAAATCTCATTACCGACAAAGGCACGGGCAAATGAAAAATAGGAATCATCTGCGTGGTATCCAATGATGGCATCATATTCGTCAATCGGAACAAAAAAATGTTCCTTCAGCCATTCGGCACCTCTCTTCATAATCGGTGTGGACAAGCGAAGTTTACGGTACGTCATCAACATTGCCAGCCAATGCAAAATCGTATATTCATCAGAAGAAAGATTCAATATTTTCAAATAATCTGTCTCAATCTCATATTGGTTTGCATATCCATCGATACCTTCTGTACAAGCCCACTCCTTTGCCAATTCCAAATTTGTTGTACAGTAGAACCCCCTACCATAATCGTTGTATGTTTTACCTTTTCCAAATATGGGTTTTTCTATAATTTCCGGGGAACCATGATATAAAACCAATTTGCTCATAATATCATCTCCTTCCACTATCTCCAAAGAGTCGCTTTTGCATTATAATAACTCTAAAAAGTCACTTCGCAATATAATATTTCTATTTATACGCAGATGCCTGATAAAAAAACTTTAATGCTATTCCTGATATATTCTTCTTTCGAAACACCGATCAATTTGTCACCAAAGGAGGCATCCAAAAATACAAAGCCAAAATTCATGGCAATAAACTGTGTCGAAACACTCTCAACATTACACTCCCGCATTTTCCCTTCTGCAATCATTTTCGTAAAGTAACTTATCAATACTTTCTTAAAAACCATAGGAACTTTCATAATTCCGGATAACGCCGCATCCTGCAGTTCTGCTGACCTAAGACCAATGGAAACTTTTACCATCTGCGGTGTTACCTTACTCATATATATCCGGGAAAAGGAAGTCAAATCCGCTTCTAAATTCCCATGATAAGTAAAGTCACTCTCTGATAATCCCGGATTCCATTTCGGCAGTTCCATGGCAGCAATCACGATTTCTTTTTTCCCGGCAAATCTTCTGAAAATGGTGCTTTCGTTTACACCGGCTAATTTTGCAATGTTCTTGGTAGTCGCATCGGAATAGCCTTTCTCAATGATTAGTGTCATAGTAGCGTCTATAATTTTTAATTGGGTTTCATCATACATTATTCTTCCTCACAATAATTAGTATAATAGCTAATATTTATATATTCTTCATCATAATAGTTAAAATCACACAGATAATATTCCCTGCCATCCGATGATTTGAAGTAATAAAAAGTAACCGGTGAAGTAGATTCCGTAGGAAAATCCGAACCAAGTACATTTACCACTCTCTCAAGGTCTGCACCGGTATCCGCAAAGGTTTTTAACTCAGAACGTAAAAATACCGCATTTTTGTCTGTCTGCATCTGAGCCATTTCTGTATAATATTCGGCTAATTCCTCCTCCGGTGTTCTCCATAAAAGATCAGGGAGCTTCACACTTCCAAAATGTTCATTATCATAATAGTCATCATACTGGTTTTCTGCCACATTTATGCATAAGGAATCCAGACGGTTGTTTTTATTTTGCTTTTGAAGAATTTCAGCACATTTTATTGCAGCTTCTTTCCCATCTTCTGGTGTTTCTGCAAAAATATTTATCACTGACCCATCATAATCGAAACCCGATTCATATCTCATTCCCTCTTTATTACATACAGCATCTAGTTCATCCTTGGCATTCGATATCACTTTTTCCTTTAACTTTTCATCAAACGTATCCGTGGTATTCGGCAGACTGCCAAAGTCAGAACCGTCAATCACTATGTTAGACATAGAACTTGTTACTTCGTAATCGAAATCCTGAAGAGTATCATGGAGTACAACCACCGTTTCATCCTTCTGTTCCGTCATGGATACTACAGTACAATCTCCATATTCATTTTTTGCCCATTGATACAAAGCTTTCCCATTTTTCACTTTTCCACAACCGAATGTGAATAATACCATGACAAACAATAGAGAAAATAATATAGATTTCTTTTTCTTTCTTATTTGATTCATTCGCTTTCTCATGTTCCCTCTCCTTAAGTATTCAGGTACTGAATGAACAGTAACCCTTATTTTCTCTTTTTTCATCTTTTCACCGCTTTCATTTTGCTATGGATATATCATATGAAAAAAGTGGCAATCATACTTTTGACACTCACTCATAGGATCCAAAGGAAGAAACCATTTCCTGATAACAAACCAAAGTTACATTTCCCGCTTTTTTCGCCCGTTCCATACACCCATTCGTAAAACCGGACTTTGAAAAAAGATAATAATGCATCCTCTTGTAACGAAACAGCCTACTGCGTTCCATCAGGGTTTCAAGAACATCTAAATCTACTTTTTCATTTCTCCACTTACATTCAGCGAATAACGCAGAATCTCGATCCTGTTCCCCCATAATATCTATTTCTACCTGACTCTTTTTTTCATTATCATTTCCCCACCAACGCCCAAGAGAAATAAATTCGATTGGTGTTTTTCCTTCAAGAAGCTGTTTCCAAAGATACTGCTTACAAATCTCTTTAAACACTCTTCCCATATAATCTGAAAGCCGTGGCTCAATCCGTTTATATACCAGATTGGCTGCTCCACGTGCAATCACAGAATAATTATTTAAGACAAATCGGTACCAGAAACAAAACATATTATCTTCAATCGAATAGATTGACTTCTTAGATGCCTTTTCCCCATAAGGTGTCTCTTTCTGTATGATACCAAGGTTCATCAGATTCTTAATATAATTTGCACATACGTTGGTATTCTCTCCTACTTTCGATGAAATCTCAGACATACGCGAAGATCCGGTAGCAATCGCTGTGATAATGGCATTATAGATTGCAGGTTCCCGGACTTCCTGCTTAAGAAGGTTCGTGGGTTCCTCATAAAGGAATGACACAGGATTAAGAAAGGTGTTCTTAATATTTTCCTCTAAACTCAGCTGATCGCTCATCTGAAGAAGATATTGCGGAGTTCCACCTACAATTCCATAAATCAATGCTTTATCTTCGTCTGATAAGTTGTGAAAATAGCGACAACTTTCTTCAAAATCAAAAGGTTGAATCTTCATCTGGGCAGTTCTCCTGCCATACAGTGGAGCTTTATACCCAAGTACATGATCTTCCATATAAGACATAGAAGAACCACATAATATTAGCATTAATTTTGATGAATCCTTATACTTATCAATCAAAAGCTGCAATGTAGATGCCAGGCTCTTAGCCGAACGTGCCACATAAGGATACTCATCTATGGTAAGAATGACTCTCTCTTTCTCTGACATTTTAAATACATACTCTAAAGCAGCCTGAAAAGATGCAAAGGAAGTCTCCGTTTGAATACCACTACTAAATTCGATAATGCTTTTACTAAGATTCTCAAGATTTTGTTTCTCGTTACTCTCTATGCCCATAAAATAGATTGACTTCTTATCACCAATAAACTGATTTATAAGCGCAGTCTTTCCTACACGCCGACGTCCATAAATTACAACAAACTCAAATTGATTCGATTTATATAATTTATCTAATACATGTAACTCTTTTACTCTTCCGATAAACATTCCTTCGCCTCCATTCTTACGCATACATTATAATTCTTCTTATAATTTTAGTCAAGTATAAATGACTAATTTATACTTGACTAAAGTAAATGAAACATAACATTTTGACTTTTTCTCATTTTCGCCACACGATTTACTTCTCTTTTATTGGCTTTCCTCATTCCCCGTTTCCACAATTAATGCCCTGGCATCTACGCTATGGATTCTCTCATCCATAATGTTTCGGTATGACTCTGATTGGAAACATTCATCCAGTGCCTGTCTGGATGGAAATCGGATCATAATAACCCGTTGTAGATTCCTTTTCGGATGAAGGGAAGTAATCTTCTCTGACCTCGCCAGATATTCC
Organism: Lachnospiraceae bacterium; assembly: GCA_045124315.1. GTDB lineage: Bacteria > Bacillota > Clostridia > Lachnospirales > Lachnospiraceae > CAG-411. The sequence continues at coordinate 2,470 of JBGVLO010000139.1, read as the reverse complement.
CCACCGAAACTTTCAACAATCGGCTTTACTTTCCGGATATAATCATCATATTGCCCTCTTCCTTTCTCTTCATCAATATATGTATCTACAATAAAATAACAATCCATCACTTTTTTCTCCTTCTACAGCACTCCACCGCTCTGGCGAATAACAAATTCTTCTATAACATTCTACCGCTCTTTCGAATCGCTGATTCTTCTATAACATTCTACTGTTCTTTCGAATCGCTGATTCTTCTACAACATTCTACCGTTCTCGCAAATAACGGATTCTTCTTCCACACAGGCATATGCAAGCATTCACAAACTTGTTCCACTAATATAGGCAGCTCCATACCACAATCCAGATCATAAACAACTCGTTCCAGTTCATTCACAATTTCTTTCGCATCGGCGATTTTTTGTTGCATCATTTTTAAGGAATACTCCTGATCCCACGCAGGATAGAATACTTTAATGTCAGACATCTTTTCCAAAACATCTAAGGAATATTTTGTATCATCCAAATGAACAAAAATCGGAATATCTCCCTTCACCGGAACAACATCCCCTATAAATACCTTATCTCCCATACGATAAGAAACCTCATCCACAGAGTGCCCCGGAGTTCCTATCACCTCAAGATATATACTATCTGACAGATATATTTTATCTCCATCTTTTACAACCTGATCTACCATCGTAGATTGCCCTGCAAGATGATAAAAATTCGGAATAGGGCGTTCCTTAAACTGCAGGTCAATATCCTCTATCCATGCACGTTCCCCACCGCTTGCATATATCTTCGCCCCATATTTTTCACGAAAATAATTCGCAGTACCGATATGGTCTGGATGGGCATGTGTTAAAAAAACAGCTTTGATTTCAGCAGGGTGACGCCCATTTTCTAATATTGCTTTTTCAATCAACAGTTCACTCCCCGCAACACCAGAATCAATCAATACACATCCTTTGGCGGTTTCAATAAGATATACATATACGAATCGTTTGATTTCCTGTGTAACATTAAAATCAATTTTAATTTGCTTTACCATCATTCTTCATTTCCTCCCTTTAATAGCATTTTTCATAGGTTACTTTATGCCTTCGCGCATTTTCATAGCTGCACTGTACCTTTATGCATTTTTATATCTTGTTTTATGCCTTTTTGCATTTTCATACCTTACTTTACATCTATATGCAAGTGTGCACTTGCATTATATTATATTCGGAATGAAAAGTCAAATAAAATAATCAAGCAAGCTTTTTCCCACAACCATGGCTACAAAACAGAATCACATAAAATAAACTCCACTCTCACGATGCTATAGCTCAGATACCTGAACAACAATATAGTCATGATTCACTGCTTGCATAAATTTTTCGAAAACATCTTTCGTCTTAACCCGTAAACTTGTTGTATTCACACAAGGATGACAACCAAAATATTCTGAATTCAATATGTCTTCATCCACCAAAAGCTGCACTTTTATATCTTTGTCATTCATTAGTCCCATAATACTTACAGACCCTGGTGTAATATCAAGATATTCCTGCATTTTTTCTGATGGTGCAAAAGAAAGTCTGGAACTTTGAATCTGCTTTGATATATCTTTTGTCTTAAACTTCTTATCTTCTCTTATCATAAGCAAATAAAACTTTGTCTGCTGAGCATTGCATAAAAATAAGTTTTTACAAATAACTGCAGGTGCAAGAATTTTATCTATTTCCTTACAGGCTTCCATAGTATCGGTTGGATCATGATCCACTCTTTCATAATCAATCATCAGTAGATCCAACAAATCATATACTCGAATTTCTTTTTCCAATCGGTCCATACTATTCTCAGGTCTGCCATGACATAATTTCATTATGCTCTTCTCCTTTTCCTTGCAGTAAAATGTCTTATATTTCTGCAGTTTGTTGTTGCTGCGCAAACAATTTTTCCTCCTTACTTACCCGGCAAATCTTTAATCAAAGGCTGTACAGTTTGATAAATATGCTTTACAACATTTCCATCAGAATAAAGTTTTAACAATCACCAAATTTCAACAACAAAAAATCACTAAGGAATTCTTATATTTCAAAGAATTCCCCAGCAATCCGTAATTGTCTTGACTAAAACAAAAAATGCTCATTTATACTTAACTAAAATCAAAATAGCATTTCGGCAATAAGTTCACTTTACTGCCAAAATGCTATTCTGTATCGTTACATCTGTTCTTTATTCTTCTATACCCAAACTCTCAATACTTCTTCTTAACATCCAGCCGTGTCCACTTGGTATTTTCACATTCATCACAGAAAACCTTTTCACCTCTTTGTTTCGGACAAAGTCTGGCATCCCATCTGTTATCACATTGCGGAAAATAACCACCGTTCTTCCCTCGCTTTGCATAAACATCCTCCCGTCCCCAAAACATGGAAAAGAAGTGAGTTGCCATTTCCTCTGTTATATATGTTGGATTAATAATACGCTCTCCCTGATCAGG
>JBGVLO010000138.1:0-1681 GCA_045124315.1 Lachnospiraceae bacterium | reverse complement strand
CTGCGGTTTCCCTATCATTTAATTCCTGAACATAATGAGTAGGTACACCTTCAGCCTCAATTCTCTGGAACAACAGATTGGTCATGCGATTGTTAATTGCACCCTTTCCAACAATTGTTCCTTTCTTCAATCCATTAAAAGCAGTTGCATCATCCTTATAGGATACAATCAGGACATCCGGGTTCTCCGTTAAGAAGACCTTTTTTGCTTTCCCTTCATATAATTGCTCACATTTTTGCATTTCGCATTTCCTCCTTTAAAGCTAATCATGCGTATTTTCACGCAAAAAAAGACAAAGACGCCTTTAAGTTCATTTAAAACTTAAAGACGCCTTTGCCTTTACGCGAATAATCTTACACCTTTTCGCTTTTTTTGTCAATTACTCAAATGTATCTTTTTACAGCCTGCGCTACTACATTTGCTAATTCGGCATTCAATGCATCCGGCAAAATATTTTCTTCGTTCAACTCATCTTCTTTTACTAAATCTGCAATTGCCAAAGCTGCTGCCAGCTTCATTTCATCCGTTATCTGCCTTGCCCTTCCTTCCAATGCACCCTTGAAAATCCCCGGAAAAGCAATCACATTGTTTACCTGATTAGGGAAATCACTCCGGCCGGTTCCTACAATTCTCGCTCCTGCTGATTTAGCAGCATCCGGCATAATCTCCGGGATTGGATTTGCCATGGCAAACAAAATACTATCCGGATTCATGGATGCGACCATTTCCGAAGTAACAATTCCCGGAGCTGATACACCGATAAAAATATCAGCATCTCGCATGGCATCAGTAAGGGAGCCTTCTTCTTGACTTGGATTAGTAATCAGTGCCATTCTTTCCTGCATCCAATTCAATCCCTTCGTATTTCTTGAAATAATGCCTGCCTTATCACACATAACTACATTGGAAAATCCATATGTCAATAACAATTTAGTAATAGCAACACCTGCACTTCCTGCACCATTCACAACTACTTTACAGCATTCTTTATCTTTATTTACCACTTTTAAAGCATTAATTACACCTGCCAATACAACTATGGCAGTACCATGCTGGTCATCATGAAATATAGGAATATCCAAGCTTGCTTTCAATCGTTCTTCTACTTCAAAGCAACGTGGAGCACTGATATCCTCAAGATTAATTCCTCCAAAGGCAGGCGCAATCCATGTTACTGCTTTGATGATTTCTTCTGTGTCCTGCGTTTCCAGACAAATCGGAACCGCATTCACATTTCCAAATTCTTTAAAAAGTGCAGCTTTTCCTTCCATAACCGGCATTGCCGCATATGGCCCTATATTCCCAAGTCCCAATACCGCACTTCCATCACTTACTACAGCAATTGTATTCGCTTTCGTAGTGTATGTATAAACTGTTTCTTTATCCTTCGTTATTTCTTTACAAGGTGCTGCTACACCCGGTGTATACAGAATAGACAAGTCTTCTTTTGACATTATATGTACTTTTGAAGTAGTCTCCAGCTTCCCCTCCCACTGCTTGTGTAATAATAACGCTTTCTCACTTATATTCATAACTTTTTTCCAACCAGCTTTCTCTTATAATCTATTCTTCAATAATTCAGCCAAAACAACCGGATTTGCCTTTCCACTCGTTAATCCCATAGCTTTGCCCATAAGAGCTTCAAATGCTTTTCCCTTTCCATTTCTATAGTCGTTGATAA
>JBGVLO010000137.1:0-3362 GCA_045124315.1 Lachnospiraceae bacterium | reverse complement strand
CGGAAATTCTTTCTGGCTTTCATTTTCATAACCTCATTTCTTTTTTTCTGAGAGGTGTTGTGTTCCTCTCTCTTTGTGCCTTTATTATATAATACTTTCTTTCAGACCTGTCGTATTTGGATGACTGGTTATCTGTAAGAGAAAAAGAAAACGAGGCTAAAAATCCTCGTTAAAACCTGTCTGTGGCGGCTGCTCTAATTCGCCTCAGAGATATTTCGTACTTGTATTAAAGATGTTATCATGTTGTATTACACTTGATTTTGAAATGTTAATTTCAAGAAAGAATGTTATTAAAATAATGTATTTTTCTTACAAAACATTGATTTCAGAGCGCTAATTATGCTATAATCTAAGCATGAAATAGTACAAGGTTTAAGAAGTACAATTTAAGCAGTAAAATACCCTGATAAAACAGGATTCAGGCAGTACAAGTACAAGAAAAGTACAAGGTCACAGCAAAATGGCACAAAAAAAGAGGAACCGAAAAGTTCGGTTCCTCCTGTAAAATCATGCTATTTTCTTACTTGAAGTAACGCTCCAGCAGACCCTGCAGTGCCTTGCCGTGACGAGCCTCATCATGGAACACATAAAAAAGTATTGATATATCAAGGGTTTTTCGGGTTGTAAAACTTCAAACACAGTTTTAGACACAGCCGCTTTACAAGATCGGAACATCTTGAAAGGGGCTATTTTTTACGCCTTTGTTCGCTCTGTATGCGATCCCATTGGCTCTTTCTAACAGTAAAGACCCGTGTTTCCTGTCCACCAATGCCAGGACCTTCAATCGTAATCAAAGGATCTTCGGTTGTCATGCTGTCCAAAATTCGCATACCCTGTTCTTTGCTGGTTTCGCCAGCTTTGATGTAATATTTCAAGGTTGTTTCGACTTTGAGATGCCCAGCGTGTTCTTTTAGATACTTGAACGAAGCACCATTTTCAGCCAGATAGGTGAGATTGGTTTTTCTTAGCTTGTGCATCTTTAAGGCAAAGCCATATTCTTTGGTGATCTTATTGCCGTAGAATTTCAAGGAATTAGTGGTCAACAGCTTGCCAGCCAGACCATCTTCCAACTTTCTATTAACAAAATCCCCTCCGACAATCTCAACAGGCGTTGTGTCACGAATATCCATTACAATTTCGTTGGATCTGCTTCTAAAACCGTGTTCCTGTTTTGCTCTAATCATTGCTTTCTTACGATCAAACAGGAATTTACTTAATTTCTTGGGCATATCCACAACACGCTTGCTCTTTAAGGTTTTAACAGGGCTGATGCACCAAACGCCATTTGCATGGATCAACTGTTTACTTACTGTGATTGTAGAATTATTAAAATCAATATCATCCCAGAACAAGCCAAAGATTTCCGATTCACGCAGACCACAATAGAAAGCAATCAAAAACGCAGGCTCAAGATCTGTACCCTCGAAGATTTTCGCCATCTTCTCGATTTCGACTTGCTTATAAGTTTCGATCTTTCCATCTTCTTCCCGATCAACATCGGACATAGGCGGCATTGTGATCCGTGTGTTTTTCTCCTTGGTGTACTTGTTGAGTTGCTCGTAATCAATCAAGTTTGCGCCGTAGGCTGTACCATACAGAAGATAGAACACTTTCAAAAAGCCCTCTATGTAATGGTAGGACAATTCTGTTGACCGATACATTCTTGACAGATAATCGTTGATTTCCAGCACAGAAACAGCCTGTGCGCCTGTCATAAACTTGCTGCCAAAGTTATCCTTGATATGATTTTCCCAAACGCTTGTATGCTTGGTGACGGTGGCTGGTGCTTTATCTCTTGCAAGGGTATTGAGATATAGATCCCAAACAAAAGAGAATGTGACAGCCTTGTTTTTTGGTTTCCGTTTTTCTGGATCTCGCAACTCGGCAATCTTATATTCCCGAAAATCACGAGCCTGTGACTTTGTACGGAAAGGCTCGCCTGTTCTGCTATCAATCTTATAAGTGCTGTCGATCTGCACACCATTGATTTTCTTGAAGATTCTGCAAGACCAGTTTCCGTTGTCCAGTTGTTTTAATCCAACATCACTATTTTTTGCCATTATAACCTCCCCGAAAAAGCCTATATGTGTTCCAACACTATTATAGATCAAAAACTGTGTTTTGTCCATACCGCAGGACACGAAATTACAAAAAATATGGTGAGCCGAAGCCCACCACTATCAAATTAGTTTTATGTTGTCTTTAATTTCTTGTGTTACTTCCACTTCACCTTTATATGGATCAATGAGCTCAACTAAATATTTACGGTGAAGATTAGTAACCATAAAAACCTCTTTTTTTGCAGAGTAGAAGTATGCAGTTCTGTCATTTTCCAAATAGATCATTTCATCACAGAAAACCATTATCCCATTTTCATAAGGAACAACTTTGAGAGGTAAAATATTGCCATACCCCATAGGGGATAATAACAAAAAATCTTTTATGCTGTGTTCTGACTTATCGTCATATATTATGTCGGTTTCATTATCTATGACTTCATCTAATCCATATAAATTGTCATACAAATGGGCAAATATTAAGCGATACCTACCATTATTTGTATTAAGGATGAAAAATTGCGTCTTGCTTACTTCACTACAATTATAAAGCAGATCATAGCCTGTAATTTTTATAATAGTCATTTTTTAACCCTCCTTTCCCTTTATTCTGGATTGATTATTTTGTATGTGACACTATAAACAACATAGCTGTGATTGCTACCATCAAAGGGAGCGCAGCTTGCTTTGATATATTGCAGATCCCCAAAGATGGTATTTACAATATCGTTTGTGAAATCGTAATTATGGTAGCCAACATTAGCAGACATGAGGATCGGAAGAACATTGACCATGCTGCCGATCTTTCTGTACACATAATCTGTCGAATTTAGTTTGATGGTAACAAGGTTTCCTTTTCTGTTCACATCCAAAACCCTGTCACTTTGTAATAGCTTTTCTTTAATTGATTGATAATCCATAAAATATCTCCTTTCATATTTGGGCAGAAAAAAAGAGCAGACCAAACACAAAGCGGCGTGTACCGCTGTCCTGTGTTTGATCTACCCTTGTTAGATCTGCATTGTTATAGCATTTATTATAAGGCATAAACCGAAAAATAGCAAATTATAGTTTTTTATTCTCAATGGTATATTTACAAACAAATATAGATTGTATTTATAGCAAGCGGAGGATCGGAGTTGATTTTTTCTAATACCAGAAATATAATAGAGTTAGACAAACTTGGAATTTTACGGTCAGCAAGGAATGAGTAAAGTTATATGATTGTATTATAAGCGATTTGTTAAAATTTTTGTAACCACTTGTATTTGCCTGCAATTTATGGTATAATGTTTTAGAATTTAG
>JBGVLO010000136.1:0-8006 GCA_045124315.1 Lachnospiraceae bacterium | reverse complement strand
TGGTTTTATGTTATTGCTTCGAATCAATCCGGATGCAAAACCGGAAGCGATTACAGAAAGTGAGCTTCTTACAATTGTGGAAGCAAGCCATGAAGAAGGTGTGATTGAGAGCGAGGAGCGTAAAATGATCACCAATGTGGTAGATTTTGGTGATTCTGTTGCAAAGGATGTTATGATTCCCCGTATTGACATGACATACGCCAAAGAAGATTTTTCTTACGATGAACTAGTTGAAACCTTTGATGCCGATAAATTTTCTAGATTGCCTGTCTATAATGAGACAAAAGACGATGTAATCGGTATTGTAAATTTAAAAGATGTCTTTTTCTACCAAGGAAAGAAAGAGGAATTCCATATTTCTGAAATCATGCGGAAACCATATTTCACATATGAATTCAAAAAAACCTCTGAGCTTTTAATTGAAATGAGACGGGACTCCATTGCTTTAGCCATTGTTTTGGATGAGTATGGTGCAACTGCCGGTTTGATTACATTAGAAGATTTGTTAGAGGAAATCGTTGGTGAAATTCGTGACGAATACGATGAGAACGAAGAAGATGTCATACAGAAAATTACGGATGTTGAATTTATTGCAAATGGTGCTGCAAAACTAGACGAAATCAATGAAACAATTGGTTTGTCTTTAGAATCAGATGACTATGACTCGATTGCAGGTCATATCATCAATCTTTTGGAACATCTTCCAGAAGAAAATGAAACGGTAGTTAGCGAAGGTGTGGAATATAAGGTTATGGCTGTGGAAAAGAACAGAATTGAGAAGGTACATATTCTTCTCTTACCTGAATATTTCGAAACCGAAGAAGAAAAAGAAACAGCATAGTTTTATGCTGTTTCTAAATTCTCGACTTTTTATCAAATTAACATTTTCCATCAAAAAAAGAGCCTCCAGGCTCTTTTTTATTCTCAAAATGTCAAATCTGATCTCTTACTCAAAATTTTTGCACCATTTACAATTACTGCTACTCCTGCTGCAATACCAAATACAATAATTAAAATGCCTGTAACCAGATTCGTAGCCCCTATAGACTTCATTGATCGATATAATTTTTCTTCCATATATATACCTCCCTCAATGCATTTTATTCTCTTGCTCCATATTGCTCATAATAAGCATCAATTGCACTCTTAATCTGATCATCAATTACAACTTTACCATTGCACTCTTTGTTGTATAGGCATTCGATTACATCTGCCATAGATACAATTGCATTTGCATCAAATCCATATTTTTCTTTGATCTCTGCTAATGCACTCTTCTCGCCTTTTCCTTTTTCCATACGGTTCAGAGAAACCATCAATCCAAGAATTTCTACATCTCCCTGTTCCATGATAATAGGGAATGTCTCTTCAATTGATTTTCCAGAAGTTGTAACATCCTCGATAATTACAATCCTATCACCATCTTTGATCGGACTACCTAAAAGAATACCGGCATCTCCATGATCTTTGATTTCTTTTCTATTGGAACAATAACGAATTTCTTTTCCATAAAGCTTATGGAATGCGATTGCAGTGGCTACCCCAATTGGAATTCCCTTATATGCTGGTCCAAACAATACATCAAAATCTGTACCATAGTTGTCATGGATTGCCTTTGCATAATATTCGCCTAATTTTTCTAATTGAGAACCGGTTACATACAATCCGGCATTCATAAAGAAAGGAGACTTTCTACCACTCTTTAATGTAAATTCACCAAACTTCAACACACCACAATCTACCATGAACTCGATAAACTCTTTCTTATAACTTTCCATTCTGTTAAATCCTCCTTATTGTCTATAAAAGTATTGCCAAGTGGGTATGCTTCCTGAAAGCGAACTTGCTAAGATGCATCTCTACTTGACAATCTCATCACGGCCTCTTTTCTCTGTTAAATCACAGAAAAACATTAAAAATCCGTTTTTATTTTACCATATTTTATTTATATATTCAATCTGTTTTCTTTTACCAGTCTATGGGGATCGGACCACGTAAAAAGACATATTCTGTCTCTGTTGACAATTCATCCTGATATCTGTATTCCATACGATCAAACCCTTTGGCATCCTCCGGCTGACTGGCTTTAATGGCAGACAAAAAGTTCACCATCTCGCCTCTTGCCATCTTTGCCATGGTTCCTTTTTGTACCACTTTCCCATCCTTGTATTCCCCAAACACACAGGTTACGAACCGGTCTTCTTTTTGCAAGTATGGTTCGATTGCTTTAGAATATTCTTTGGACGCCAGATTTAAAATCATATGGTCGCTTTCTGTCAAAGCTTGATATATCGTATCTCCCCAAAAAGAATATAAATCCTTCTGTCCGTTTACATTTGCTTTCGCCTGCATTTCTAATCGATAAGGCACTACTCCATCAAAAGGAGCCAAAATACCATAAAAGCCTGATAAAATTCGCAAATGTTCCTGGATATAGGAATGCTGCACATCTTCCATCACCCCCGGTGCCATATATTGATACTGCAACCCCTCATAGGAAAGCACCGCAGGTGTCAAATTTCTGTGCAAATCCATCTCACGAAATCGCTCAACATTCAAATCCACCAACTTATCATTGCACTTCCACAACTTTTTTGTTTGTTCCCATGACAAAGTCTGAATCCACTGTTTCAATTCTTCTGTCTTTTGGAGCATAACAGGCATAGTCTCTACTGCCAGAGAATCGGTATCTACATTCATCTTTTTTGCAGGAGAAATGATAATCTTCATGATAATAACTCCAACATCTGTGCAGGATTGTCCGCTGCCTTTACCTTATCAAATCCTTTTATAATGATGCCATTTTCATCGATCAGATAGGTAGTGCGCACCACACCCATGGAAACCTTTCCACAGGTCTTCTTCTCCTTCCAGACATCATATGCCTGAATGGCTTCCAATTCCGGATCCGAAAGCAGTGTAAATGGAAGCCCATTTTTTTCCTCAAATCGCTTGTGGGAAGCAACGGAATCCTTACTCACACCAATTACTACGGCACCTTTTTCAATAAATTGCGGGTACAATTCTCCAAAGGCGCATGCCTGTTTGGTACATCCAGATGTATTGTCCTTTGGGTAAAAATACAGAATCACCTTTTTTCCTGCATACTCTTCCAATGTGTGAACCGTTCCATTTTGATCCGGCAATGAAAAAGCCGGTGCTTTTGTTCCTATTTCTAACATATTCTCATCCTCTCTTTCCTATCTAATACAGTGGTATCAAAGGCATAGTGCCAATTTTGCCCTCTATCTATCAATTTGCGTCATGAAGCTAATGCCACACACATAGATAGTTCCATCACAATACTGTAATTTATCTTACATAATAAACATAATCCTTTTTTCGCTCTGCTGCCTGTGGATTATCTTCTAATGGATACCCCAGTACACAATGTCCGATTCCCTCATAATCCCCTTCTATTCCAAGAGATTTCAGCAAATCTTTTCCCTCTTTTGTCTCAAATTCTTCCTTCGCACGATGAATCCAGCAACTTCCTACACCTTCTGCATGAGCTGCCAGCATTAAATTTGCCATAACCAAGCTTCCATCATAAAGATAAGTTGGTCTTTCCTTGTTTGCCAACACAATCAACACAACTGGTGCCCCATAAAATGGATCAAAAGTTTCATCTTTCCCCATAAATTTTGCATTCATTACCGATAATCGGTCCCGAAGTTCCTTGTTTGTTACTGCAAGAATAATCGGGCTCTGCATTCCTCTTCCTGTCGGTGCATAGGTACCTGCTTCCAATATTTTATCTATGATCTCCTGTGGTACCATATCAGGCTTGTATCCTCTGATACTTCTTCTTGTTAACATATTTTGTATTGCATCCATTGTCGATCCCTCCTATTTTTTTCTATTCCATGATTTTTACTTTTCTTTATATCTATTGTACTTTGACAAATATTTTGCGTCAAGCACCACACGATTTCCAACTAGACATATTTGTTTCAGAGGATGTCTATACATTCATCCTATAATCTTTTTCCTTGATAATCTCCACATCCCCCGGCACAAAATCCTGAAATGAGCCGGTCTCTCCACCCATTTCATTGGATTGACAAATCCAACGGACCATAAAAAGTGCCACGATCCCCGTTGCCATAACCACACCGCAAATTCCCAGTATCAGATAAAAAAATAATTCCGTATATTCCATTTTCCACACTCCTCCTATCACTCATTTCTACCCCGTTTTTTTGAAAACTCCTGTATCTCAACTTCTTTCGTCAGGCCCTGACCATACTTGTATTTCTTCCATCGTCTGCGTGCAAACTCCCAAAACAACAAACCACAAAAGAAAAATATCGTATAAACTTCAAAAGAATCATCCTTCAGTATATAAGAACAACACAGCAAAATCTCTATACACAAGGCCGACAAGATTGTGGAAGCGCCTGCAAAAATAATTCCTGCCTTCTTCTTGTCAAAAGGCACTGCACCTACTACTTTTCCCGTCTGTCCATTTACCATAATAGTATAACTTTCCCCATCATGATGGAATACCACAAACCATGCCGGCAATAAAACAGAATCCATTTTCTCAATTTCGCAGGTTGGGTCAGAACATTCCAATTTAGCATTCTGTCCGCCCTTTCTGGCTACGATTTCTTTCATTTTCTGTGAATATAATTGTTCTGCCCGTATCTCCACCTTTTTCTTAGTAATATAATCATCCTCATCCGAGCAATCCGCATAAAAACCTGACAGGTATGCAGGATCAAATTTCTTCAGACCTACCATCTCATAAGGTTCCAGTCTTCTTGCAGATTCATCGTTTAATTGTACCGATGTGTCTACTGTCATTTGCTTAAAATGAGCCTTACCTTCTATATCAAAGAAGTGTTTCCTCTGCATATTCGCTTTATTTGTTTCCACAGTAGAGAGCAACTGGATATCATGATAGCTTACGTCTGCCATCAGGTAAGGAATGTAAACTCCCTTTACTCGGTCTATGGTTATCCCTTTTATCTCTTTTGGAACAAAAAAACCACTATTGATTCGTTGTCGTACCTTTGTTAAGGCCAGTTCTTTCGTCACACGAAATGGCACAATATACTTTGGACGCTTTTGTTTGTCCACCCGTTGGAATACTACCGTTGGTTGTCCACAAAAGACACAATAGGTGGCACTTTCTACCTCATCGATCAAGAGCTGTGCGCCACAGCTATTACAATGGTAAATTTTACATTCCATAGTATCCTCTTCATCCATTGTATGATCCTCATAACAAGTATCCTCTTCCATCTGCGCAATTTGTTTTTTCTCCTCTTCTTCCTGTGGCGCAACCATTTCCATAGAAAAATAAGAACAACAACAATCACAATACATTCTTTTTGTACTCATGTCATAGGTTAATACCCCACCGCAATTTAAGCATCTGTATATCATAGTTTTTCTCCCCATATTTTAGCCATCTGTTTTCTACCCTGTTCGTTTCCTGAAAATTCAAAATTATTTACTGTCTGATAACGGTTCAGCCCTCCCCCATATATTGGTCCTCGTCGCCCTATCTAATTCTACCAATATAGAGGATTCTGAATAGTTATGCTATCTTATCTATATATCGGTGTCTCCCAAGCTTATCAATATGTATAAAAAAAGAGTTTTGCTTGTAAAACTCTAGCGCGTTCGCGGTATTGCGTAGCAATTAACTTCTACTCCGCGAACTGCGCATCCCTGCGGAGCGTTTATTGCTATATAGGAGATGAAGTTTCCTATATAGCAATAAAACAAAACGGAATGCTGTATAACAACCAGCATTCCGTTTTGTTTTCCTAAAATCCTTTATCTTATTTATCCTTCAATGGCAATATAATTGCTTTTTTCTTCTTTTGGCAGCACTTCCTTTTTTGGAACAGCGATTTTTAATACACCCTCTTCAAATTTTGCCTTAATCTCTTCCTGTGTAACCTGTTCTCCCACATAGAAACTTCTGCTGCAGGAACCAGTATAGCGTTTTTTTCGAATATAGCGTCCTTCTTCATCCTTTTGCTCATTGGATGTATTTGTACTTGCTTTTATAGTCAAATACCCATCCTTTAATTCTGCCTGCACATCTTCTTTCTTTACTCCCGGAAGATCCATGTCGATTTCATAACCATTCTCGTTTTCCTTTACATCGGTGTGCATAATATTGTTTGTAGCATTTCCAAATCCACTCCTTCTTGAAAACATGGGTACATCAAAGAAATCATCCAACAAGTTCTCTCCAAATAAACTAGGCATTAACATAAGTCATTCCTCCATTCTCTCAGATGCTTTTGCATCGAAACATTTTATGAATATGTGTCATGAACCAGTCTTGATGTGGGTTAAAGTAGATTGTTTGCTTCTAATCCAACGTCTTTCCTTTGTTCTATCTGTAATATAACACATCTATTAGCACTCGTCAATAGAGAGTGCTAATAATTCACATTTTTTTCACATTTTTATTCTATACAAATAATTCAGAACTATGTATAGATTCTCAACTGAAAAAAATATGTATCACCAATCCGATTAAACCACAAAACAATGCCGCTACTACAGCACTAATCACAACTTTAAGGATATTTTGATACGGACGTTTTCCTGCTTCCACCTTTTTACTAATTTCATCCAATTTTTCTCCTTCGCAGAATGCAATAATCTCTTTGTATGTCTGTACATCATTCTTTTTCTTGATTTTTTCAACCTTCAATGCCCAAAACATAGTAATGACAAACATCACTCCAAAAGGTATAAACACATAGTATTCCAACCAATTAAAAAGCGGTACCGCCGATAATACCAAGACCAAAAGATGAATACTGAAAATACTTCCATAATAATTTAGTTTTTTTACTTCCTGCTCGTTGACAATTTCTTTCATTGTTTCTATATCTCCTTTAATTAATTGATCAAGAGATACATTAAACAATGAACTGAGAAGCAGCAGACTGTGAATATCCGGATAGCTTTTTTCATTCTCCCAATTTGAAATGGTCTGTCTTGTCACATATACCTTTTCAGCCAAATCCTCTTGAGATAAATTTTGCTCCATTCGATATTTTTTTATTTGTGCCTTCAGTTCCATAAAGATTCCTCCTCTGTAATTGATTTGATCTCATGACCTGAATAAAGCATACTCATTTTTCAAAATTCGTTCTATCAAAACTGCTTTACAAGGCCAAAAATACGGTGTCAAAAGTATTTGACAGTACTATTTTCTTATAAATATCAAGGTATCAAAAGGTCACTTTTTAAATTGCTATTGTAAAATTGCACAACATAATATAGGCTTTTGACACACTAATTCCATAAAGGAAAAAGAAGAGAGGAACAACCTTTTTGCTCCACTCTTCTAAAAATTCGTTATCCTATTCTTTTACTTTACGCATCCTACTAATTCGTTAATATCTTTCACGCCATTTTTCTCACAATACTGTCTGATTCCCTCAATTACTTCCAAAGTAACCTTCGGATTGTGGAAATTCGCGGTACCAATGGAAACTGCGCTGGCTCCTGCCATAATAAACTCTAAGGCATCCTCTGCACACATAATGCCACCCATACCGATGATTGGTATCTTTACAGCCTGTGCGACCTGATAAACCATACGAACGGCAACCGGCTTGATGGCTGGACCGGACAATCCTCCTGTCTTATTTGCAAGAGCAAATGTCCTGCGGTTCACATCAATCTTCATTCCCGTTAAAGTGTTAATCAAAGACAAAGCATCTGCTCCACCTGCCTCAGCAGCCAAAGCCATTTCTGCAATATTTGTAACATTTGGACTTAATTTCATAATAACCGGCTGTTTTGCACGCTTCTTCATTTCTTTGGTAATCGCTTCTACCGCCTTAGGATCCTGACCAAAAGCAATACCACCTTCTTTTACATTTGGACAGGAAATATTAATTTCCAACATGTCTACAGGCTGATCTGCTAATCGCTCTACCACTTCGCAATAATCTTCTGTACTTTTCCCACATACATTTACAATAATACGTGTATCCGGATACTGTTTTAAGTATGGAATA
>JBGVLO010000135.1:0-23445 GCA_045124315.1 Lachnospiraceae bacterium | reverse complement strand
ATATAACTGACTTTTAATATTATATTCTTCAGGTATACTGGAACAAAAATCTTCTAACATAGAAAAACTTGAAAAAGAAAATACATTCAAAAATGTCGGTTTCGTTTTCTTTTTTTCTTTTTCGTCCTTTTTCTCTACCGGTTTATCTTCTTTATAATCTTCTTTGTCTACTGTCATACCAGAAGCCAAATGTTCCATATCTACATCTTTAAAATCTTCCAACGCAGATCTCAAATGCCCCAATATATTTTGGATGGATGGCTCTTCCTGTTCAGAAAATGTAATTGCCAATCCATTATGTGGGAGCGGCATAACTTGCATAGATAAGGTATCACCTGAGGTTTTGTAATCTACTTCTTCTTGTGCCTGTTTTACAATATGCTCAAGGAACCCTCTTGTCTTGTCTTTATTTGTAAAAAAATCTTCAATTCGCAATCCTTCTTCAAGCATATCTTCTTCTGTTAAGATGCATCGGATTGTATTCTCATTTATTCTTTTAAATTGCATAGTTATTCTCCTTTATTTCACTTCTCATTACATATTTTTCGGGTTATATCTTTTAACGTAACTATATTCATAATGAGTCAATACTCATCCTTTGTTTAACTATCATTATAGACATTCTTCGCCATGTTAGCAAGTCTATAAATAAATTTGTTTATATTACCTGTTGACGATACCGTTCACAGGTATGTGAACCGTATCGGATTTGGGCAATGGTGCGCATGAAAAATTGCCCAAATCTGCACACGGTAGACTTTCATACGGTATTTTCGGTACCGAAAATACCTACCTGTGAACAGTAACCAGTTGATTTCTTATTGAATTTTCTTTCACGCATTTAGGGTTACAGAACAGCATACAATATGATATACTATACATAGTTTATGAAAAAGGAGTCTAAAGATTATGAAACAATGGAAAGAAATATCTGCAGAAGAAATCACTTCTAATGCCTTTCACTTAATTGGAAAAGAGTGGGGATTAGTTGCCGCTGGAACAAATGAAAAAGTAAACACAATGACTATTTCCTGGGGTGGTGTTGGTATCATGTGGGGAAAACCAGTTGCCTATCTGTTCATCCGTCCTCAAAGATATACCAAACAGTTCATTGATCAGGAAGAGGTGCTTTCTTTAAGCTTTTACAATGAAGAGTATCGCGAGATGCTTTCTTTTATGGGAACCAAATCTGGAAAAGACATTGATAAAATTAATGAAATGCACCTAACAACTGCGTTTGATGACAAAGTACCATTTTTCGAAGAAGCAAATATGGTATTTTGCCTGAAAAAGCTTTATAAACAAGATATGACAAAGGATTGCCTGATCGAGAATGAAATTCACGATAAATGGTATTCTGCAAATGATTACCATACTATGTATGTCTGTGAAATCACGAAAGTATTGGTGGAATAATTCATTTCAGACTATGGACATTGTAAATCTTTAAACAGAAATGCGTAACAGATTTGAACAAGCCTGTTACGCATTTTTTGAATCATATTGGACAAATTACAGTATTTATTATCCGGCTATCTTAATAATTTTTCCCTCCTCACGAGGATACAGATACACTGCATCGGAGAGAACTTCATCTTCCTGCACTTTCGTTCGATTCACATCGCGTACCATATCAATCAAATAATCCGTGTCCTCCTGTTCCTTTGGAAATACGATACACTCATGAATACTAGATGGCAAAATGTAAATGTCTTTCTCATAGAAATCCGAAATTCTTGACAAAACTTCTTCATAAAAAATAGCGCCAGCTCCGTTCACCCCACTACTATTACTGATTATGGTTAATGGGAGTGCCTCATCGTATGCTAAAACTTGCTCCATTTCTTCTAATCCTACAGAATGATTGCTAAAAATAGAATTTTCTTCATCAAGTAAGCTTCTGTCTCTCATTAGACACTCCATGTAGGAAGAGAGTGAGGCTAATTTTATAGGGAATAAAATAGGAGTATTTTTCAATGCGATCTCCATCAGTTCTTCAAGACTAATCTCCCATTTTTTCAGCATATTGTTCGTAATACTGATCGATTGTACTTGCATGCCCTTGTCAGACAATAGCAAATGAAAGGTAAATGCTAAATCTTCATAAGCAACCCACGGACAGTTTTTTAATTTTGCATTGTTGCGTTCTCTATGGACGATTCGGAAAAATATTCTTTTTTCCATATTTTTATAAGATAAATCCAATGGAAACTCTTTGGGTTTGTTATTAAGTGCAAACATATAGTCTTCCCATATTTGCTTCGTAATCATACTAAGATTTGCTTTCTGGCAATAAAGTTCATAATACTTATCTACATACAGATTTGGAATGATGGTTTCACCTTCCTTTCGGATTAACAGAGCATCCTTTACAATCCCATTGTTTTTTAGAACACCTTCCATAGTGATGATATATTCATCTCCATAACTCTGCTTTAACTCCTGTAACAGTGTTTCAATAAATTTTTGGTATGTCATATTCTATTTGTGTCACTCATAATAAATTGGAAATATCGCAAAAGAATTTCTGCGATTAGAATCGAAATATGTTCATATAATATCATATTAAAAAGAAGCTTACAAGTCTTTTTTAGAAACAATTGTAAAAAACTTGTTACTGATCACAGTTAGCTCTTTGCACTACGCTGCGACGCAAAACTAGTCCTTTAGGACAAAGAGAATAAGAAAGAGTATCGCAGGATTGTTCGGGGCAATTTTGCATGTGGAGTATTGCCCCAAACGTTACTGTTTATACGTCTGTCAAGCAGACGTGTGAACAGTAACAAAAACTTAATAAAGGACACAAACTTGACAGTAACAACATTAAAGATTGCATTCTATAAAATAGACATGACCACTATCAATATTCCGACAAAAATTCTAATGATTTTCACGGAACAGATTATGTATTTCTTCTGAGCCCATATTTTTCAAAAGAGAATCGGCATCTTCTTTTGAAACTGGTACACTATATAAATATCCCTGAACAATATTACATTGTGCTTCTTTTAAAAAGGAAGCTTGCTCACTATTTTCCACACCTTCTGCAATTACATCAAGATTAAAATTACGGGCAAGGGTAATCATTGCTGATACAATTGCTTTATCACTTTTATCTTCAATGATGGTATCCATAAAACTCTTATCAATTTTAATGTTGCTGACTGGTAAATGTTTTAGATAATTTAAAGAAGAATACCCTGTTCCAAAATCATCTAAAGATACTTTAATACCAATCTCCTTTAACTGTTGAATTGTATCAATAGAATAGGTAATATCATCCAATGCAATATTCTCTTTGATTTCAAGCTCTAAATCCTTTGGTTGAATTCCAGCTTGTTTTACAGCGCTTTCTACCATAGTAACCAAACTTGGATCCTTAAATTGTCTTGCTGATAAATTGACAGCTACTGTTATATCATGATATCCCATATCCTGCCATTCTTTTAATTGTCTACATGCTTCAAACAAAACCCAGCTTCCAATTTCAGAAATCATCCCCGTATCTTCAGCTAACGGAATGAATTTATCTGCAGATATAATTCCTTTCTCCGGATGATTCCAACGAACCAACGCTTCAAAACCAACAATGTGATCCGAATCCACATCTACCTGCGCCTGATAATATAATTCAAATTGGCCATTAGCAATGGCTGTATGTAATTCAGACTGCGCCTCCATCTTGGAAGTCATTTGATTATTAAGTGACGGCTCATAAAAACTGATATTATTTTTTCCAAGCTTTTTAGCATGAAATAATGCCATTTCTGCATTTTTTATAAGAGTTTGAGAATTGTCACCATCTTTCGGGGTAAACACTACACCAATGCTGACTGTTATAAAATACTCTTTCAACGACAAGATAAATGGTTGTGAAAAAAGCCTTTGCAATTCATTCACTTTTTCCTCATATTCCCACATATTGACAACATTGGCCGAATAAATCACAAATTTATCACCACTAAAACATGCCAGATAATCATTTTTATCTATAAATTTCTTTAATCTCTCAGCACAATCGATTAAAAGCTCATCTCCATAGGAACGACCCAAATCGTCATTAATTCCCTTAAAATTATCAATGTCTACATACATAATTGCCGATATTTGTCCTTTTTTGATGTTTGACACTGCATAATCTAAATATTCCATAAAATCAGTACGATTTGGCAAATCGGTAAGATAATCTGTATACGCTAATTTTTTGTGCCGCTCCTCCATCTTCTTCAAATCTTCATACTGATCCATCAACTGCTGATTGGCAAGTTGAAGATTTTCATATTCACTTTCAATTTGCTGATACTTGTCGACAAGTTCTTTATTATCACTTTGTGTTGTAGTATCTGTTATTCTGTTTTTGCTATTTTGTAACAAAATAATAATTAAGATTGAGAAAGTAATAATCAACACAATCCCTATAATATATAATAGCTCCAAACACTATCCCTCTTTTCTTTCTGTTATAAGAACTAGTCTTTCTTTTTCACCCCTCTAGGACATACTAGTCAACCTTCTTTTTATCCAAAAATACAATTTTTAGAAGGATCGGTGCAATAATTGTAGTAGCAACCACCATAATTACAATCGGTCCTTGTAAATTTGATGGCATCAAGGCTTTCCCACCTTTATCCATTACTACAAGAGCAACCTCACCTCGGGAAACCATACCCGCACCAATCTGAATACATTCACTCTTACTATATTTAAACATTCTAGCACCTAGGCCACAACCTATAATCTTAGCCAGTACAGCTATCACTACAATTGCCACAGTAAATAGGACAATCTGCATGGACATTTTTGGTAGTACAACTTTAATACCAATACTTGCAAAGAAAACAGGAGAAAGCATCAGATAGGATAAGGTACTAAATCTTTTTTCGATGTACTCTTTTCTCTGTGTCTGAGAAATTACAAGACCAGCCAAATAGGCACCTGTAATATCCGCAACGCCAAAATAAACCTCTGCTACATACGACATGAGCAGGCAAAATACAAATGCCATAATTACAAATCTTCTTCTGTCCTTATCTGCGTGTTCTGTCCAAACCTTAAATACACGATAGAATAAATATCCTATAACAATTGCCAACAGGAAGAACAATACAATTTTAATCAACACTTCAGCAACATTTGCATCGCCTTCAGGATTTCCAAGACTCGTAATAACAGTTAATGCAATAATACCTAAAATATCATCAATAATAGCAGCTCCCATAATAGCATTGCCAGCAGCGCAGTTAAGTTTTCCCATTTCCTTTAAAGTTTCCACGGTAATACTTACTGATGTGGCTGTCAATATAACGCCTATAAATATATTTTGGAAAAATAATGAAGACGAAGCATCTGACGTAATCAATTTTCCATTAAATATATAGGAGACAGCATAACCACCGGCAAGTGGCACAACTACACCTAAAATTGCAATTACAAATGCAGCCAAACCACATTTTTTTAATCCTGCAATATCGGTCTCCAACCCTGCAGAGAACATTAATACAATAACTCCAATTTTTGCACATTCTGTAATAAAGTCTGTTTCAGATAAAATCCCCAAACAAGCAGGTCCCAACAAAAGACCGGCAACTAATGCACCAACAACCTGAGGCATCTGAAATCTACTGGTCAAAAGACCAAATGCTTTTGTCCCAAGCAAAATCAACGCTAAATCCAATAAATAACCTAAATCTTTCATATTAATATCCTCATGCATTCTCCCATATATATTACAAGTTATATACACCTATAAATTGAGTAAACGTATCTATTCG
Source organism: Lachnospiraceae bacterium (assembly GCA_045124315.1). Lineage (GTDB taxonomy): Bacteria > Bacillota > Clostridia > Lachnospirales > Lachnospiraceae > CAG-411. The sequence goes on along the minus strand of JBGVLO010000135.1, from coordinate 17,674 downwards.
TATGTCTCTTAAAGAAACATTACGAATAGATATCTACTTTTATAATACTAGTTTAACTGTCCCTCAACTACCGACCATACTTTTTCAATTGCAGCATCAATACCATCTGCATTCTTTCCTCCGGCCTGAGCCATATTTGGACGACCACCGCCGCCGCCACCAACTAATGCAGCAATCTCCTTGATCATGTTTCCGGCATGGGCGCCTTTTGCAACTGCATCCTGTGTTGCCATAGCAACTAAGCTGACTTTTCCATCTAATGCAGAGGCTAATACTACAATGCCTTCGCCCAGTTTATCCTTCAGTTCATCACCGAGATTTCTTAAAGCATTCATATCTACATCTGGAACCTTTGTTGCTAGTACTTTCATACCTTTGACTTCACGAACCTGATCCAGTACATTTCCAAGAGAATCTTTCGCTGCTTTGTCCTTCAATTTCTGATTTTCGGATTGTAATGCTTTTATCTCTTCCTGCATATTTTCTATTTTCTTTACCAAATTTGCAGGTTCCGCCTTGGCAGTCTTAGCCGCTTTTGCAAGTTCCTCTTCCAAATTCTTGTAGTATTCCAACACACCATTTCCTGTAAGTGCTTCAATTCTTCTTACTCCGGCAGCAATACCACTTTCTGAAACTATTTTAAACAGGGAAATCATACTTGTGTTGGCAACATGTGTTCCACCACACAATTCTGTACTGAAATCTCCCATCTTAACCACACGAACCACTTCACCATATTTTTCACCAAACAATGCCATAGCTCCGGTTTTTCTAGCTTCATCGATTGACATTTCTTCTGTCACAACTGCCAAAGCATTTCCAATCTGCTCATTCACAATTCTTTCCACTTCTGAAATCTGTTCAGCCGTCATGGCCGCGTTGTGATTAAAGTCAAAGCGCAAACGATCTGGCGTAACGAGAGATCCCTGCTGTTTTACTGTATTTCCTAATACTTTTCTTAATGCTGCCTGTAACAAGTGAGTCGCACTGTGATTCTTGCCGGTTGCCTTTCTGTTTTCTTGGTCAACTGTCATAGTTGCCTTGTCTCCTACCTTGAACACACCCTTTGTAACTTTACCGATATGTCCAATCTTATCTCCCGGCAATTTAACAGTATCTACAACCTCAAACACATTGTCTCCCACTGTAATCGTACCGATATCACCCTGCTGACCACCCATCGTTGCATAGAAAGCAGTTTCATCTACAATAATAGTTCCATTTTCACCCTCTGACAATGCCTGCACGATATCTTCAGAAGAAACCAAAACGCGAATTTCAGAAGTATTTGTTAATGTATTATACCCAATAAACTTAGTAGTAATACCCGCATCAATTGAGTGATATACGGTAATATCCGCACCGATATAATTTGTTGTCTTTCTTGCATTTCTTGCACGGACACGCTGTTCTTCCATCTCGGCCTTGAAGCCTTCTTCATCCACAGCGATTCCCTTCTCTTCTAAAATTTCTTTTGTAAGGTCAATTGGGAAACCATATGTATCATATAATACAAATGCATTCTTCCCTGACAAAGTCTTCTCGTTCTTCTTTGTAAGTTCTGCCTCCATCTCAGATAAAATCTTAATTCCCTGATCAATGGTACGGTTGAAGTTATTCTCTTCCTGAGTTAAAGTAGAAAGAATCATCTCCTGATTTTCTTCTAATTCAGGATAACCATCTTTTGACATAGCGATCACAGTCTTACTTAACTCAGCAAGGAATGTACCTTCAATTCCTAACATTCTACCGTGTCTTGCAGCTCTACGAACCAATCTTCTCAAAACATAGCCTCTACCTTCATTACTAGGCATAATTCCATCAGAAATCATAAATGTAGCAGAACGAATATGATCTGTGATTACACGAATGGAAACGTCCTTATTCTCATCTTCCAAATAGGTTGCGTGTGCCATCTCGCAAACACGGTCTAACAATGCCTTAATCGTGTCTGTGGCAAAAATAGAATCCACATCCTGTACCACAACTGCAAGACGCTCTAATCCCATACCGGTATCGATATTCTTATTCTCTAATTCAGTATAGTTTCCTTTTCCGTCATTCTCAAATTGAGTAAATACATTGTTCCAAATTTCCATGTAACGGTCACAGTCACAACCGACTGTACACTCTGGCTTTCCGCAGCCGTACTTTTCGCCACGGTCATAATAAATCTCTGAACATGGACCACATGGACCAGCACCATGTTCCCAGAAATTATCTTCTTTTCCGAAACGGAAAATATTTTCTGCCGGAACCCCAATCTCTTTGTTCCAAATTTCGAATGCTTCATCATCTGTCTCGTAAACAGATGGGAATAAACGATCTTTTTCTAATCCAATTACTTCTGTAAGAAATTCCCATGACCATGCGATTGCTTCATGTTTAAAATAATCACCAAATGAGAAATTTCCAAGCATTTCAAAGAAAGTACCGTGACGAGCGGTTTTACCAACATTCTCAATATCACCAGTACGAATACACTTCTGGCAAGTTGCCACTCTTCTTTTTGGCGGAATCTCCTGTCCTGTAAAATATGGTTTCAATGGTGCCATACCTGCATTGATCAACAATAAACTGTCATCATTGTGTGGAACTAAAGAAAAACTTTTCATTACCAAATGTTCTTTTGAAGCAAAAAAATCCAAATACATTCTTCTTAGTTCATTTACTCCGTACTTCTTCACGTAATCATCCTCCTACATTAAGAAAATAAAACTCTGTCCATTTTCATTTATTCCCGCATGTAACCTTCAAACAAGAATGTTACCGCTAATCAGAAAAACAAATAAATGCTCTCCTGTATCTATTTACCTGTCTATTTCATATGTATTATGAACCATCTTAACTAAAAATACACATAAAGATACCTCTGTATTATAGGTGTATTCCCCCTATTTGTCAACAAATGAAGCTTTTTTCTAACAACGGTCTGGAATCACAAGAGCCATCCTATATGGATGGCTCTTGTGAATTCCATAAGCGACATCCCACAATCAAAAACACTTAAGACCTTATGTTTCGTCGCAATTACTTGTGAAGTTTTTCAAGTAGATTTCACACAGTTATTCTTCTGTATTATCCACAGGAACTTTCTTCTTGCTATGATCTGCCCATTTTTTACCCAATACAACTGCAACCATGATTACTGCAATATATGCAATATATTTTACAATATAATAAAGTGTCATTGATAAAAGTGCTTGAATTCCCATATAGACCCCTCCTTATCTTCTATTCGCTAACTCTTTCACAATATCATCCCAATCCACTCCGGACTCAACCATAAGAACCATCATGTGATACAAAAAGTCACTTATCTCATATTTCAATTCCTCTGAATCCGGATTTTTAGCAGCAATTACAATCTCTGTTGCTTCCTCTCCGCATTTTTTTAGAATTTTATCTAAGCCTTTATCAAAAAGGTAGTTCGTATAGGAACCATCCTTAGGGTTCTTCTTACGATCGAGTATGGTATTGTATATATTTTCAAAAATAGTAAATGGATTGTTATCATTGTACTCTTTCTGCATGATTGTAGTAAAGAAACAAGTACGATTTCCAGTGTGACAAGCTGCCCCTACCTGATGAACCTTTGCCAACAGGGTATCATTGTCACAATCAATGGTAAGTGACTTCAAATATTGGTAATGTCCGGAAGTACTGCCCTTGCACCACAATTCATCTCTGCTTCTACTCCAATATGTCATTCTACCAGTGCGCACTGTCTGATTGTAAGCCTCCTCATTCATGTAGGCAACCATTAACACTTCACCAGTTCGATAATCTTGGACAACTACCGGTATCATTCCGTCGCTGTTCAGCTTAAAATCCGAGAAATCCAACAGACTCTCGTATGTTTCAACTTCTATTCCTTTTTCCTTCAGGGCATACTTTGTGTTCATCATCACTTTATTTTCAAAACGGTTAGTAGCTACACCCAGTACACATTCAATTGACATTAATTCAAACAAGTCATTCCGTACTAGGCTGTCACGAATTATGATTGTCATATCTGCAGCTTTGATATTTTCAAACAACTGCTCAGATATCACCACATGTTTCAATAAGATTCCGTACACACCCAATTCCTTCAAATGTCCCATGTTTTCTACATTTGAAAATGAGCCCTTTGAATCAACTTCCACAAATACACGGTCCGATCCAAATCGATCTGTCGCTTCTTTTACCGCAGCTTCGTTATCCATAATTTCTTCTTTTACGACTACGCGCACGGCTCCTGCATAAAGCGCTCTTTTGATATCATCAAAACTCTTTACATATAAACCAAGAACAACCGGAATATCCATGGTATGAATAATCTTCTTGGCCAAAGTAAGAAAATCTTCTTTTGAAGCATCATCTTTCGCGTAATTGTATAAGAATAAACGATCTGCACCTTCATGACTATATTTTTCTGCTAGTCTTAGTACATTCCCTCTTGATTCATTCTCTGCATTAATATAAGCAATTAACTTTTTTGCTGGCATAGTAATCCCCTCCTTTTACAATGATCCTTTTGTTGACAATACACCCTTTATGCGTTCATCATAACTTGTTGCATCATCTAAAGCCTTTGCAAAGGCTTTAAATACCCCTTCTGCAATGTGATGATTGTTTCCACCATGAAGCAGTTTGATATGTAAATTCATCTCTGCACCGTAGGAAATTGCATAAAAAAACTCACGAAACATCTCTGTATCAAAGCTTCCAATACGTTCTGTAGTAAAGTTCACATCAAATACTAAGAATGGTCTTCCCGACAAATCAATTGCACACAAGGCCAATGTTTCATCCATAGGCAACAAAAATGAGCCATATCGCTTAATCCCTGCTTTATCCTGCAATGCCTCTTTAATTGCTTTTCCTAATACGATACCAACGTCTTCGATGGTATGATGGCAATCCACTTCCAGGTCACCTTTGACTTTTAAATTAAGATCAAAAAAACCATGTCTTGCAAAACTATTTAACATATGATCAAAAAAGCCAATTCCGGTGTCGATGGATGTCTTACCACTTCCATCGATCCATAACTCCATCTCAATATCTGTCTCTTTAGTTTTTCTGGAAATCTTCGAATATCGTTCGTTCATATAATGCCTCCTATATACAAGTTATCTATATTATACCCAATTTCTCGCAAAAAAGAAAGTATTTTATGACAAGCGGTCTTTGAAATCCGAATAGGAGAATTCTTTCACCAATTGTAACTGTTTCTCTTTCGTATAGAAATAAATGGAAGGCAATGGCATTCCGTTAAATGTATTATTTTTTACCATAGAGTAAATTGCCATATCACAAAATACAATTCGGTCTCCTTCCTTTATCTCTTTCTTAAAGGCATAGTCACCAATAATATCACCTGCAAGGCAGGTTGGTCCGCCTAAACGGTAAAGAAACTCTGTATCTTCTGCAGTTTTTGCGTAACAGGCAGCCTGTTCCTGCAAAACAACTGGAGTATAAGGCATCTCGATCACATCCGGCATGTGACAGGCAGCAGAGGTATCCAATATGGCTATCTTCATTTGATTCTCATGAATTTCCAAAACTTCTGATACCAAAAAACCCGCATTTAATGCAATTGCTTCTCCAGGCTCTAAATATACCTGCAACCCATATTTCTCTTGAAATAGACGAATGCTTTTTTCTAACAACTCCATTTGGTAACCATCTTTTGTGATATGATGTCCGCCACCAAAATTGATCCACTTCATCTTTTTGAGAATATGTCCAAACTTCTCATCTACTATTTGAACCGTTCTCCATAAAACATCCGCATCCTGTTCACACATTGTATGAAAATGCAATCCTGAAATTCCAGATAGCTCTATTTTTTCTAAGTCATCTAACTTTGTGCCTAACCTTGAACCTGCAATACACGGATTATATAGTTCTGTTTCTACCTCAGCATATTCGGGATTAATTCGAATTCCGCAGGAAATTTCTCTCTCTGAACTTCCCACAAGATCCTTATATTTCATCCATTGCTTTGGGGAATTGAATACCATATGGTCGCAAATCCTTACTAATTTCTCCACATCCTCTTTCTTAAATGCTGGTGCATATACATGAACTTCACGATTTCCCATTTCCTCTTTTCCAAGCATGGCTTCATACAAACCACTGGCAGTTGTTCCATCCAAATATTCGCTAATTAAAGGATACACTGAAAACATGGAAAATGCCTTCTGGGCCAATAATATTTTTGCCCCGGTTCGTTCTCTTACCCCTTTTAAAATCTTCAGATTTCGAATCAACAACACCTCGTCAATTACATAAGCAGGTGTCTTAACACGATCTACAAAACCATTTACCTCGTACATATTGCTCTCCTATTCCTAAAGATATAGAGGCCGTCTCACTAAGCAAAACAATACAAGATATCAAATTAACCAACAAGCAAAATGCTTCATCTTGCAAAAAAATTCTTAGTGCGACAGCCTCATTGTCTCAATCTATCTTAATCTACTAAATCTGGTGTATAACTTTCTTTCCAAGGCAAGCCAAATTTATTCAACGCTTCCATAAATGGATCCGGATCAAATTCCTCGATGTTATATACACCTGGTTTATTCCACTTTCCAGTCATCAACATCATTGCACCGATCATAGCAGGCACACCAGTAGTATAGGATACAGCCTGAGAACCTACTTCTTTATAGCATTCCTGATGATCGCAAACATTATACAGATAATAGGCCTTTTCTTTTCCATCTTTTTTTCCAATGAAAATACAGCCAATATTTGTTTTTCCTACGGTTCTTGGCCCTAAACTTGCAGGATCTGGCAAAACAGCTTTTAGGAATTGCAATGGAACAATAGACTTTCCTTCAAGTTCAATTGGTTCAATGGAGGTCATACCAACATTTTCCAAACACTTTAAGTGGGTAAGATAACTTTGACCAAATGTCATAAAGAAACGAATTCGTTGAATGCCGGGAATGTTAATTCCAAGGGATTCCAATTCCTCGTGATGTAGAAGATACATATCCTTCTCTCCGACTTCAGGGAAGTTATAGACTCTCTTTATTTCCATTGGCTTTGTTTCTACCCATTTTCCGTTTTCCCAATAACTACCATTTGCGCTTACTTCACGAATATTAATTTCCGGATTGAAGTTTGTTGCAAATGGATAACCATGATCTCCAGCATTACAATCCAAAATATCAATGTAGTTAATCTCATCAAACTCATGCTTTAATGCATAAGCAGAGAACACGCCGGTAACACCAGGATCAAATCCACTACCCAAAAGTGCAGTGATTCCCGCTTTTTCAAAACGATCTTTATACGCCCACTGCCATTTGTATTCAAATTTTGCAGTATCCAGCGGCTCATAATTTGCAGTATCTACATAATTGGTCTTTGTTGCAAGACAAGCATCCATAATGGTTAAGTCCTGATATGGCAATGCCAGATTCAACACAACATCCGGTTTTTCTTTCTCGATCAATGCAATCAATTCCTCTACATTGTCCGCATCCACCTGAGCTGTGGTGATTTTCGTCTTGCCACCATCTAATTTTTCTTTTAATGCATCGCATTTTGACTTTGTTCTACTTGCAATACAAATTTCTTCAAACACATCAGAATTCTGACAACATTTATGAACCGCTACACTTGCAACTCCACCTGCTCCAATAATTAACGCTTTTCCCATCTTTACCTCTTTCTGTATTGTTTTATATTTTTCCATACTGCGCAAACAATACAAACACAATATGTTTTACCTAAAGTGCTGTCTATTCTTATTTCTGTTGAAACAACAGAATTTCTCTCAACAATTTACATGCCAATGCCGTGGACATACCAGACGGATCATATGGCGGTGACAATTCATTCATATCCAACCCAACAATATCTAGCTGAGACACCAGTTCTAAGGCATCCATCAGTTGTAAAAAAGACACTCCGCCTGCTTCTGGCGTACCTGTTCCAGGAAAACAAGACGGATCCAACACATCTAAATCCAATGTAAAATAAACCGGTTTCCTTTTTAATTGTTCCACAACCTGTTCTAAAGTATCAAAATTGAACTTATTTAGATAGGTGTGTTCCTTTGCCCAATAAAATTCAGCTCTTTCACCACTTCGTATCCCAAACTGAAAAATCTTTCCATCGCCCACTAAATCATGACAACGTCGAATAACGGTAGCATGAGACTTATGCACACCAAGATATTCCTCTCGCAAATCCGTATGAGCGTCAAAATGGATAATATGGAGATCCGGATATTTCTCAAAAACCGCCTCCACAGTACCAAGTGTAACTAAATGTTCCCCACCGATCATAAATGGAATCTTGTGGTCTTCCAAAATATGTTTTGTGAAATCATGAATGTCGGAAAGTGCCTGATCTGGAGAGCCAAAAGGCAGTTCCAGATCCCCACCATCAAAGATACAATAATCTTCCAAATCCTTATCCTGATACGGACTGTATGTCTCAATCCCATAACTTTCATTTCGAATGGCTGCACTGGCAAATCTCGTACCTGGTCGATAGGATGTGGTACTGTCAAAAGGGGCTCCAAAAATGACAATGTCACTCTCGTCATACTCATTATCACACCCAATAAAAGTCATAATATTTTTATGCATGTTCCAACAGCTCCTTTACATAATTTGGAATATAAAATGCCCCTCTGTGTAGTTTGGTGTTGTAATATTTGGTCTTTATATTGTGAGCTTCCCAGATTTCCTCATGAAAATCTGTCAATGGATCATATTTTTTTGATGCAAAACCAAATAACCAATGTCCAGATGGATAAGTAGGAAGATGGAACTGATATACTTTTGCAATTGGGAAGGACGCTTTGATGTTTCGATGTGCCCGTTCCATAGACTTTGCGTCCTCATTGTAATATGGACTCTCATGTTGATTGATCAAAATGCCATCCTCTTTCAAAGCTGTATAACAGTTTCCATAAAATTCCCGTGTAAACAAACCTTCGCCCGGGCCAAACGGATCAGTAGAATCCACAATGATTAAATCATATGCTTCCTTTTTGGTGCGAACATACCTTAATCCATCTGCATATTGAATAGTAACTCTCTCATCTGTCAAGGCACCTGCAGTCTGTGGCAAGTGTTCTTTACAGGCTTCCACAACCATCTCGTCGATTTCCACCATATCAATATGTTCAATCTGAGGATAACGAACCAATTCTCTTATAGTTCCACCATCACCAGCACCAATTACTAATACATTTTTAACATTTGGGTGTACAGCCATAGGTACATGGGTAATCATCTCGTGATAGATAAATTCATCTTTTTCCGTGAGCATCAAATACCCGTCTAAAACTAATATTCTACCAAACTCCACCGTATCAAATATATCAATCCTTTGATACTTACTCTGTCCATGATAAATCTGCTTATCTATTTTTATACTTAGTTTCACATTTTTTGTATGTGGCTCCGAAAACCATAATTCCATTTTTCTCCACCTCTCTACTTAACCACCTGTATATGCTCGATTGCCATATCCTGCGTTCCGGTCATAAAACACCCTTTCTCTTTTGCATATGCGATGTAATTTAATATATCTTTTGTAATTAATTCGCCCGGTGCAAGAATAGGAATACCAGGCGGATAACACATAACAAATTCTGCACAGATCATTCCTTCGCTTTCCATTATTTGCATTGTTCTCTGATCAGAATAGAATGCCTGCTGTGGTGGCATAACCACTTGTGGATTAATATACTCATGATCAAACATACCTGCAGGATCTTTACTGTGTAAGCGTTTGATCTCTGACAAAGCAGAAATTAAACGTTCAATTTCCAAATTACGATCCCCTGCAGATACTATGGCCAATATATTTCCAATATCTCCAAATTCAATCTGAATGCTGTAATCATCACGCAACAGATCATACACTTCAATACCTGCTAAACCGATGTCACGTGTATGAATAGAAAGTTTTGTAGGATCAAAGGCATATACGGAGTCGTTATCCACTAACTCATCTGCAAACGCATAATATCCGCCCAGTTTATTAATTTCTTCTCTTGCATATTCTACAAAATCTACGGTCTTTCGAAACATTTCCTTTCCGTTGATACTCAGATTTTTTCTAGCTATATCCAATGATACCATCAGTAAATAAGAACCACTTGTGGTCTGAGTTAAATTAATAATCTGTCTTACATAATCTTCATTTATACCCTCTCCACAAAGAAGCATAGAGCTCTGCGTCAAAGAACCACCTGTCTTGTGCATGCTGATGGCAGCCATATCGGCACCGGCAGCCATAGCACTGATTGGCATATTCTCACCGAAGTAGAAGTGAGTCCCATGGGCCTCATCCACTAAGACCTTCATTCCATGGGCATGTGCAAGTTCTACGATTCTTTTCAAATCCGAACACACACCGTAATAGGTAGGATTATTCACCATAATTGCTTTTGCTTCTGGATTCTCATGTATTGCCTGCTCCACGTCTGAAATAGACATTCCTAATGGTATTCCCAAACGTTTGTTGGTTCCCGGATTCACATAAACCGGAATCGCACCACAAACCACTAAGGCATTAATTGCACTTCTATGAACATTTCGCGGCATAATAACTTTCTCTCCTGCTTTACAGGTAGACATAATCATAGCTTGTACGGCAGCAGTCGTTCCGTTCACAATAAAAAACGCCGCTTTCGCACCAAACGCTTCTGCTGCTAATTGTTGTGCTTCCTTTATTACAGAAACAGGATGACACAAATTATCCAATGGTTTCATGGAGTTTACATCCAATTTTAAGGTTTGTTCACCAAGAAAATACTTTAATTCTTTATTTCCTCTTCCACCTTTGTGTCCAGGTACATCAAAATGTGCCATTCTTTCTAATCTATGTTTTTCCAATGCTTCATGCAACGGAGTACAATTTTGTGAATTTGTTTCCATTCTCTTACTTCCATTCCTTTATATTTTGATTCGATTAGAGACGTTCGTATATATTCATTCCACTGTAAATCTCTAACATCTCTTTTTTCAGCGTTTCGATAATTTCATTTTGTTTTTCTTCTGAAAGTTCATTGGCTTTTGTATCAAATAAATAATTTTCTAATTCTATATTTTTTATGAGCATCTTTGTGTGAAACATATTTGTCTGATAAATATTTACATCCATAGCATTATAACACTCTAAAGTCTCATTGCATATATAGTCCTGTATGGATGTGATCCTATGATCCATAAAACATTTTCTTCCAAGTAAATCCCTTGTAAAACCACGAACTTTATAATCTATGGTTATAATATCCGAATCAAAACTGCTAATTAGGTAATTCAATACTTTTAACGGGGAAACGGTTCCACATGTAGCAACATCAATATCTACACGAAAGGTAGCAATGGAATTTTCAGGATGAAACTCTGGAAATGTATGCACGGTCACATGACTTTTATCCAAATGTGCATGTATCATTTCGTTCTCCCAGGCAATCTTTCCTTGATTACAGGAACGATCAATATCTTCTGTCAAAATATTATCTTCTGCGATCAACACGTTGACCGAAGCTCCCTGTGGCTCATAATCCTGTTTTGAGATATTCAGGATCCTGGCACCGATTATTTCCGTAACTTTGCATAATATCTTCGTCAGTCGTTCAGAATTATACTGTTCATCTATGTAATCAATGTAATCTTTTCTTGCTCTCTCGCTTTCTGTATAGCAAACATCATATATATTGAAACTTAATGTTTTGGTCAGATTGTTAAATCCATATAATGTTAATTTTTCTTCCAAATCACGATCATCCTTTCGGGATATTGATTGTTACTGCGCACTCAGTAACCAGCTTCTCGCGACAAAACCATGACAAACATGATCTTATCACAATTCAGGACTCATAATTATTCCTATTTTTCCGTATACAAATATTCAGAAGGTACCGAAATTATACCTTCTGAATCACTTCATCTAATTATATAATGTTACTATGGTTTTTACAAGTAAATTTTGTGTCAAATAGGATGCTTTTAGAGAGGATAGTTACAGTTCACAGAAATGTGAACTGTAACGGATTTGGGCAATGCTGCGCATGAAAAATTGCCTAAATCTGCACGCAGTAGACTTTCATACGGTATTTTTGGTACCGAGAATACCTACCTCCGAACAATAACGGAGGATACAAATGTTCATAGGAATAATATTTTTCCAAATGCTACAAGTATAAGTTATTGTTTTCCAAACGACATATCGCCCTCTAAATATTTTTTCAAAATAAACTTGTAATTTCATAGAAAACATACTACAATAGACTTGTTGCATTGTGATTTTTTTGTTTTATATTCATGATATGCGAATTCCTACAGAATTGTGGACATAAGAAGTTCGTAACAATCCGCAGGTATCATAGTTAGGGGCTATTGGCCTTAACATCATTTTTTTACAGAGGATGGGGTAAAATGATTAATAGAATTTCGACATATACGCCGACCATGATGGTCAGCACTAATCCACCTATAGTGGAAATTGAAGACGAGAATACTTTTGAAGAAACATTAGCTGATGTAGTTTCCACACAATCTACAGGTGATTGCCCAGAGAATTTAGAAAGCATCTTTGAAACAGCATCAGAAACCTATCACATATCATTAGATTTGTTAAAAGCTGTTGCAAAGGCAGAATCTGATTTTAATCCTAACTGTACCTCTTCATCAGGGGCTATGGGAATCATGCAGTTGATGCCTGGTACCGCAAAAGAGTTAGGCGTTACCAATGCTTATGACCCTGAGCAAAATATTATGGCAGGTGCAAAGTATTTGTCAGAAAATCTAGATATCTTTAAGGATAATATATCCTTAGCCGTAGCCGCATATAATGCCGGACGGGGAGCAGTAAAAAAATATGCTGGTATTCCACCATATTCAGAAACACAATCTTATGTCAAGAAAGTTCTTTCGTATATGAACGAAGACATTGAAATTCCTTCTAGTGCAGTTGCTACTTCGCAAGTAACTGATCAAAAGGATAATGATTCCGACGAAGCATTTTATAATCATAAATTAAGCAAGAAAGAAAAGAGCACAATTGAACAACTAAGTGCATCTGCAAATACTATTATTCTTTCGAAATTATATTCCTAACTGATGAAAGGAACGTTTTCATAGTATGTAAAAACAACAATGTGGAGCCGATTTTAATAGATTAGCTCCATTTTATATAGCAGATGTGTAACAGGAGGTTCGTATTTTGCGTTTACAGTAAATATTATTAAAAAATTTCAGATTTCTAAAAAAATAGTTGAAATTTCACGTTTTATTTGATAAAATAATCATGTTGCTTAGGTAACATGCCGACATGGCGTAGTTGGTAGCGCAACTGATTCGTAATCAGTAGGTCGAGGGTTCAAGTCCCTTTGTCGGCTTATAAAAAGAACATTTCTCTCAATTAAGAGAAGTGTTCTTTTTTTGTTTTATAGGATCAAGGCGTCAAAAGATCATTTTTTAAATTGCTATTGTAAAATTGCACAACAAAATGGAGCTAATCCATTAAGAATTAGCTCCACACAGTTCTTTAATCAAAGGAAATAGAGAAATCTTCTTCGCCGGATTCACTCTGTTCCTGGTCTGTCTCTTCATTTTCTGTGTCAATGGCATAAATCATGTTGCCAATTACAACCTTATCCCATTCTTCTTCATCCAGAACAAATGTATACTCTGATTTCACATTCTCATACATCTTATCAAAAATTGCATCATGGGCATCTTTAATCGCATCTTCCACTGCTTCATCATAATAATCCTTAGAGTCATTATTCTTCATGCGGAATACATAATATGCCCAATCCGTTTCTAGAACTTCTGTACACTCACCATTTTCCAAAGATGTAATCTCCTTGTCGATATTGATGCCATTGTATTTGCCATAGCCTCCGCCTTCTTTTATATCTTCCACTACAATATAATCGTCGGCATATTCAATATCATCGATATCCTTATCCGATAGCAAAGCATTCATATCAGTATCTGCTTTCAACTCTGCCTGCAAACCATTTAACTCATCAAGCTTAGCAGCAATTTCGTCCTCTGAATAATCTTCGCCTTCCTCATTTGTCTTATCAAAAGAATAGTATTCATAATCGTATTCTCTACAATCCTCTTTTGATACGGTAGCTTCTACCTTATCAGAATCGAAATCACTTTCATCCAACAGATCCGCTTTATAATAATCAATCAATACCTGGTGCTCAAAATAAGTAAGTAAAGCATCAGACACACCAGAAACCTTCTTTTGTTCTTCTGTAAACTCTGAAATAAAAGAATTGTAATTTTCTTTTGCCTCTTCCTTATCACTGTCTGATAATGTATAACCAGCTTTCTTTGCCTCATTATAGAGTACTGCATCTTTTTTTAACTGTGAAATCACATTTTCCTTTGCAATTTCTTCCCCAGTCTTATTTCCATTTTCTTCATCCGGCATATCCCAGTACGACATTCCATAGAACTGCATATAAATATCATTATATAGATATCCCATTTCCTCTTCATTATAGATGTAGTAGAGCATATCCTCAATAGAATAAGCATCTTCATTAACTGTCAAAATCGTCTTGCTTTTCTTATCACCAAACGTAGTCTTATCACCACGTTTTGATAAAAACAACAGACTAACACCAACCACTACCAAAAGCGCGATTACCACTACACCAACTATAATTTTCGTTGTGTTATTCTTTTTACTCATCTTTCTCCCCCAATTACTTGAAAGAAACCTCTTTCATGGTATCTGAAAGTCCCTTCCACTTCTGATCCTTTTCAGAAATAATCAATTCCATTCCATCTTCGATTGGCCATTCTACACCAATCTCATCGTCATTCCATGCCAATCCGCCCTCATCGTTTGGATGATAGAAATCCGTACATTTGTAAACAAATTCAGCCTCATCAGAAAGCACCAAAAATCCGTGTGCAAATCCTTCTGGAATATAGAACTGCTTTTTATTCTCAGCAGAAAGTTCTACACCAAACCATTTTCCAAAGGTCTTAGAAGATTTTCTTAAATCTACTGCCACATCAAATACCGCACCACGTACCACACGAACTAACTTTCCCTGTGGAAATTCTTTCTGGAAATGCAATCCTCTTAAAACACCTTTTGTAGACATAGACTGGTTATCCTGAACAAATACCATATCCAAACCAGCTTCTTTAAAATCGTTCTGATTGTAAGTCTCCATAAAGAAGCCTCTCTCATCTTTAAATACAGTTGGTTCAATTACACACAATCCTTCAATATCGCATTTTGTAACAGTTATCTTTCCCATATTCTTATCCTCTTTTCTATCTTATTCTTGTTCTAACAGAAGCTTTACATAACGAGCGGTAGCATCCTGCCAGGTTGGTAATTTATGAAAACCATTGGCCGTCAGTTTTTCCTTACTCATACGGCTATTCGTAGGACGTTTTGCCTTTGCAGGAAACTCCTCGCTGCTAACAGGTATCACTGGTATATCCAATCCGGCCTGACGATAAATCTCGCAGGTAAAATCAAACCAAGAGCAGAAGCCTTCATTGGTAGCATGGTAGATCCCGTAACGATTCGTTTCCACCATATCGCAAAGTAACGCTGCTAAATCTGCTGTATAAGTAGGTGAACCAAACTGATCATTTACTACCTTTGCCATTCCGTTCTCTTTTCCTACACGAAGCATGGTCTTCACAAAATTCTTTCCATTAATTCCAAATACCCACGCGATTCGCACAATGTAATACTTCTCCAGATATCTCTGTACTTCCTGCTCACCTAAGTATTTCGACAAACCGTATGCATTCAATGGTTCTGTCACTCTATCGTCCGGTTCCCATGGACGGGTTCCCTGTCCATCAAACACGTAGTCTGTACTAATATAGATCATTTTAATATCAAGCTTTTTACAAACTTTTGCAATATGTGCAGTACCTTCCACATTGATCTTATTGCACAAACCGACATTATCCTCCGCAGCATCCACGGCTGTATAAGCGGCACAATGCACAACTGCGTCTACCATAGCATGTGTAATAACGGAATCTACTGCGTTTGCATCTGTAATGTCCATTTCCTCAATATCTACTCCAACTGCAGTATGACCACGCTTCTCCAATTCCTTTACAACATCAAATCCCAACTGACCTTTCACACCGGTTACTAAAACTCTCATATTTTGCCTCCTGTTCAAAGTATGAATCAAGCCATAAAGAAGAGATTGCGAGAAAGCATTATACCTCCATCGCAATCCCTCAAATGATAGCTTTACCGAAACGCACCTTATTATGCTTATTACAAACGGTTACCATACATTTTATCAAAATATTTCTCATATTCTCCTGACAAAATATTCTGCCACCATTCTTTATTATCCAAATACCACTGAATTGTCTGTTGAATACCTGTATCAAAGGTATACTGTGGCTTCCATCCAAGCTCTGTCTCTAACTTTGTAGGATCGATCGCATAACGCAAATCATGTCCCGGACGATCTGTTACATACTTGATCAATGACTCTGGCTTGCCCAATGCCTTCAGAATAGTCTGAACAACCTGAAGATTGGTTCTTTCATTGTGACCACCCACATTGTACACCTCTCCTACCTTTCCATCATGAATGATAAGATCAATTGCTGCACAATGATCTGCCACGTGCAACCAGTCACGAACATTCTCACCCTTACCGTATACAGGCAACTCCTCATCTGCTAATGCTCTACTAATCATAAGTGGAATTAACTTCTCTGGGAAATGATATGGTCCATAGTTGTTCGAACAACGTGAAATTGTTACAGGCAATCCATAAGTACGATAGTAAGCTAATACAAATAAATCTGCACTCGCCTTACTTGAACTGTATGGACTAGATGTATGAAGTGGTGTTGTCTCTGTAAAGAACAAATCCGGTCTGTCCAATGGAAGATCTCCGTATACTTCATCTGTCGATACCTGATGATATCTCTTCACGCCATATTCTCTGGATGCATCCAACAATACCTGTGTACCTAATACATTGGTCTGTACAAAAATACCAGGATCTGAAATGGAACGGTCAACATGACTCTCTGCTGCAAAATTTACAACAATATCAAACTTCTCTTTTGCAAACAAATCCATAATAAACTTGCGATCTGCAATATCCCCGCGTACAAACTTATAGTTTGGTTTGTTTTCTACCGGCTTACAAGTTTCCAAGTTACCAGCATAAGTCAATAAATCTAAATTTACAATATCGTACTCTGGGTATTTATTTACCATATGATGTACAAAGTTTCCTCCAATAAATCCAGCTCCACCTGTAATTAATACTTTCATCGTATCTTTCCTTTCTTATATCAAATATTTACCATCAATGACATCCTTTAAATATGCGCCATATTGATTCTTCTTAAATGTTTGGTAGATTTCTTCTAATTTTTCTTTTGAAATCCAGCCATTCAAATATGCAATCTCCTCAAGACACGCAATCTTTCTATGCTGGTGTGTCTCAACGGTACGAACAAAATTTGTGGCGTCCACCAGAGATTCATGTGTTCCTGTATCTAACCAGGTAAATCCTTGTCCTAACAAGCAAACTTCTAGTTCCCCTTTTTCTAAATAAATCTTATTCAGATCTGTAATCTCCAACTCACCTCTGGCAGATGGCTTTAACTGCTTTGCATATTCTACAACATTCTTATCATAGAAATACAATCCGGTT
>JBGVLO010000134.1:0-12151 GCA_045124315.1 Lachnospiraceae bacterium | reverse complement strand
GCGACGGATTTTCTGCAAATGCCAATTGCTGATGCACTTATAAGTGATAACTGCCTCATACGCATTTTTGCTATTTTAGATAGAAGAGTAGGACGGCGAACAATTAAACGAATGCAGGATAGCGAGATATATAAAACATACCCAGAATGGGTACAGCAATTTTATAAGCTTCGTTTTGAGTGCTGAAAATTTCAGTAAGTCGGTGTGTTTAACTTGAGAGATAACTTTGAAGTTTATGAATGAGATATGGAGGGAATAGAATGAAGCAATTTTTTGATGAAATTCGATTAGGAGTAATTAAAGCAGTAAAACAGGATGTTAAGAAAATTTTAAACCAAATAGGTAAAGAACAGATATATGGGGCAGCATTAGTGACAGACAGTGACTGTATTACTTTGTATTTTGCCGTAAATACTTATGAAAAAATGAGAGAAAAAGATTTGAAGTATATGAATATGTTTCAGGCTCATTTGACTGAGGAACAGATTGAAGGACTAAAAAACGGAACGATTAGTATGACCAAGTGGGTCCCAGCTGAATGGGCATATTCGGATGGTAGGGAAAGTGAATTAAATAATATAAGCAAGCTGCTTTACCAAAAAGAAGAAGCTAATTCTGCTGAGTATTCAGAAAACACAGCATTATTTTTTGAAGCAGTTACAGAAGCGTGGAGAATGTTAATTACAGATAAAATATTTGGAGAAAAGACAGAAGATATTACATATTTCGTATCTATGTCAGATGATAATAGGTCAGAAACTATAGAAAACTATTCTGCAAGCCAGTTAAACAGACAGGAACTTTATGAAGCATTTTTAAAACGTGCTGAGGAAAGGGTATAAGCACGCCAAAATTTCAGTTTGGGCATGAGCTTGCCAGTAATCAAAAGTGAATAAAACATGACTTTATAGCCATTGTGGAGAAATCTACAGTGGCTTTTTTTATGCAATGAATGATAGGGGTACTAAAAAGTCCTTGACATTTCGTTTCAGGTAAGACAGCTAAGAGTATTTTAATTAGCTGTGGTGCAAGATTGGCACCATTTGATATTAAAGAGCTTCGTGATTTGACCAGTTATGATGAATTGGAACTTGATATGTTAGGGGATGAAAAAACAGCATTGTTTGTCATTATCTCTGATACAGACGATACATTCAATTTTATTGTGTCAATCATGTATACCCAGCTCTTTAACCTGCTCTGCGACAGGGCAGATGATGTGTATAATGGCAGATTGCCTATTCATGTACGCTGCTTGTTAGATGAGTTTGCGAACATCGGGCAGATACCAAAATTTGAGAAGCTGATTGCTACAATCCGTAGCCGGGAAATTTCAGCTTCTATTATTTTGCAGTCAAAGTCACAGCTGAAAGCAATTTACAAGGACAATGCTGACACAATCGAAGGGAATTGTGTGCGCCCAGAAGTCGCCAGCGCAATATAAATTGGCGACGTGGTACTTACAGGATACTGCCTTTAGCAAGCAGTAGGTAAAAGTATCAAGTGATGAAAAATCACAGCCTATTATTCTACAACTTATCCGAGAGGGGAAACCCGAAGGGGAGTGTAGCATGTTGTTGTTCCTGATGGAACGTAAATAGGAAAGACGCTAATCCTGTGCGTCAAAATATTTAAGAATAAAAATCAGTGTATGAGGTACAAAGCTAAACTGCCTAAACGATAGCCAGAGTGGGGGAATCCGTGCCCTGCATACGAAAAGGATTGAAACGTATGCCTTTCATGTTGGTTTCATTTCGCAGTTATGAAAGCAAGAGATACTCATGAGAGAACAACCGCAAGACAGCGGGCAAATGGCGAAAGTCGGTGCCGACAACACTGAATTGAACCTGACCAAAAGACAGATTATCTGTTTCAGCGGAGCTGCCATTGCAGGTATTCCCTTATATTTTCTTACAAAAGATGTAATAGGGACCCAGGGGGCAGCTTTTATTATGGTGGGAGTCATGTTGCCATTTTTCTTTTTGGCAATGTATACGAAGGATGGTTTCCCGGCAGAAAAGATGTTGTATTTTATGATACGGCAGAAATTTCTGACACAGGGAATCAGACCTTATAAATCAGAAAATCTTTACAAACAGTTAGAAGAACGAGAAAAAATCAGGAAGGAGGTACGTTACCTTGAAGAAAAAGCAAAAGGTATCGGCTAGAGGTAAGTCCGGCAAAAAGGCTGTACAGTCAAAGTCCGGGCTTACTTTTTCTGAAAAGAAACGACTGGCAGAGTTAAAACGCACCCTTGCCGGAAACAGTAAACAGCAGGCAAAGCCGACTACCGCACAGAAAACCATAACTTTTCAAAAGATGTATCGTGACGGTATCTGTCAGGTAACCAATACATTTTTTACAAAAATGGTGGAATTTTATGACATCAACTATGATTTGCTGGAGGTAGAAGACCAGGGCGATATTTTAGAAGAATACAGCAAACTTATTAACTATTTCGACCCGTCTATTAAATTTGAATTATTCTTGTTTAATAGACAGGTTAGTGAACAGACACTTGTAAATCAGTTTGACATTCCTTTACAGGGCGATGAATTTGATGATATTCGTGAGGAATATACGCAGATGTTAAAACATCAGGCTGCAAAGGGGAATAATGGGATTATCAAGTCAAAGTATCTTATCTTTGGTGTGGAAAGCACCGGATTTAAAGAAGCAAAAAGCAAACTGAATAACATTGAAAGAGATGTGATTCGGAACCTCAATAACATCGGCACCAATGCCAGAGGTTTGGACGGAAAGGAAAGACTTCGTATTCTGCATGAGTATTTTAACCAGGGAACGATGGAACCTTTCCGCTTTTCATTTAAGGAATTATCACAGTCAGGAAAGTCGGTAAAAGATTATATTGCACCGCCGGGATTTGACTTCCGGCATCCAAACCGATTTAAGTCGGGGGATATGCATGGCTGTGTGTCTTATCTGGATATTATTGCACCAAGATTTAATGATGAGCTGTTAAAGAAGCTTCTTGATATTGATGATAACCTTACCATTACCATGCATATGCAGACCATGGATCCGGTAAAGGCAATCAAGATGTTAAAGGCGGCACTTACCAACATTCAGAAAATGAAGATTGAGGAGCAGAAAAAAGCAGTCCGAAGTGGATACGATATGGATATTTTACCAACGGACATTATTACTTATGAGAAAGATACGCTGGAGCTGCTTGACGATTTGAATACAAGCAATCAGAAAATTGTGCGAATGACGTTTCTGATTACTTGTTATGGAAGGACAAAAGGGAAATTGGAAAATATTATGCAAAGGGTATCCGGTATTATCCAACAGGCAAACTGTAATCTTAGATGTTTGCAGTATTTACAGGAACAGGGGCTAATGGCGTCGGCACCCATTGGGTGTAACGAAACAGGTATTGAGCGAGTGCTGACAACCAAAAGCACTGCTATTTTAGTGCCATTCTGCACACAGGAATTGTTTATGCCGGCACCGGCTATTTATTACGGTTTAAATGCTCTTAGCAACAACATGATTATGGCAGACCGGAAAAGGCTTCGTACACCAAATGGTGTAATACTTGGAACGCCCGGTTCCGGTAAATCTTTTAGTGCAAAACGTGAGATTTTATCCTGTTTCCTTATGACAAGGGATGACATTATTATCTGTGATCCGGAGGGAGAGTATTTTCCTTTGGTGCAGGCTTTAAAAGGACAGGTCGTAAGACTTGCTACCAATTCCAAAGATTATCTGAACCCGATGGATATTCAGCTTAGTCATAAAGGGGATAAAGAAGCACTGAAATTAAAAAGTGACTTTATCATTACCCTTTGTGATTTGATTGCCGGAGGGAAAGACGGTCTGGAGAATGATGAAAAGGGTATCATTGATGAGTGTATTCGTCACATTTATGATGATTACTTTGAAAATCCGGTACCGGAAAATATGCCGATTTTGGAAGATTTATATAATGCTCTTTTGAATCACAAGAATAAAAAGGCAGAGCGTATTGCAAACAGTCTTGTACTGTATGTGCATGGTTCACAGAATTATTTTAACCACAGAACGAACGTGGATTCTAAAAATCGTATCATGTGTTTTGACATTCGAGATTTGGGAAATCAGTTAAAGGAGCTTGGAATGTTAATTGTCCAGGATGCTGTGTGGAACAGAGTATCGCAGAATAGGGAGAGAAAGATTGCTACCCGTTATTACTGTGATGAGTTTCATCTTTTGCTGAAGGAGAAACAGACTGCCATTTATTCAGTGGAAATCTGGAAGCGTTTCAGAAAATGGGGAGGTATTCCAACAGGACTTACTCAGAACGTGGGCGATTTTTTAAAGTCAGAGGAAATCGAGGGTATTTTGGGTAACAGTGATTTTGTATATTTGTTAAATCAGAATGCCAAAGACCAAAGTATCTTAGCAGACAAGCTGGGACTTTCCGACAAGCAGCTTACCCATGTGACTAATTCTGAGCCGGGTTCGGGACTTATTCTATTTGACAACGTGGTTATTCCGTTTGTGGATAAATACCCAACAGATACTAAGACCTATGCGATTATGAATACTAAGCCGGAAGAATCTGTGAAGAAAGACGAGGCGAGCTGATGGCAGAGAAAAAGAGAAAGCAGAGAAATACCTTTCAGAAACCGGAAGTTGCAGACTTTCATAAGAAAGAGAATAGCGGTTTTCAAAAAGGTGGCAATGTGGTTTTTCAGTCGAGAGCTGGTAATGCACAAAAGGCAAGACAGGAGTTTGAGCAAGGCAAAAACCTATCAAAATCCCATGCAAAGAAAGCGTATCAAGACACTTTTGGACAAAATGTCCAGAAGTCAGATGTAGAACCGGGAAAGGGAGAAACATTTGATTTTATTAGGAATGAGAATACTTTTTCGGAACAGGCAAAAGAAGTAGTAGAAACTCAGACAGGAAGAATATCAAAAAATCAATCCCCAAAAGCATATGAAGACACTTTTGGACAAAATGTCCAGAAGTCAGATGCAGAAGCGGGAAAGGGAGAAACTTTTAATTTTATTCAGAATGAGAACTCTTTTTTGGAACAACCAAAGTCTGTAGCGAAAGCTCAAACAAGCACAGTAGCAAAAAATCAATCCAAGAAAGGGTATCAAGACACTTTTGGACAAAATGTCCAGAAGTTGGGTGTAGAACCGGAAAAGAAGAGCACATCTGATTTTATCAAGAATAAGAATGTTTTTTCAGAACAACCAAAGCCCATAGCAAAAGCTCAAACAAATAGAGCATCAAAAACTCGTGCAAGAAAAATGTATCAAAAGACTTTTGGACAAAATGTCCAGAAGTCAGATACAGAACCAGCAAAGAAAGAAACGCTTGATTTTATCAAAAATGAAAATGTCTTTTCAGAGCAGGATTTTACGGAGCAACAGGAGAACATAGAGCAAAAACAAAATTTTACCGGACAGTATGAGAAAACAAAACCAAAGCAGAGTTTTACGGAGGACTATCATCAAAGAGATACTTACAGGCAGTCAGCTAAAAAGAAAAAATATCATAGAAAGCGGATAAAAAAGGAGCATCAAAGTAAGCAACAAGAAAGTAAAGGGAGAGACTTTGGAGAGTTTCAGACCAAAGATACTACTTTTACAGAAAATGAAGATTCGTCATTTGTGGAAAGTAAAAAACTGCAAAAGAAAAGGAAACAGGCACAGAAAGCCGGGGAAAAAACTGAGAAAGCAAGAGCAAAACTTCCAAAGAAAAAAGAATACACTTTGCAGCGTGTATACGATGAAGAAACCGGACGTGGAAGATATGTGGTAGTTCCCATAGAAAAAGAGAAAACTTTCAAACTGGATAGCTTCCCTAAGTCTGCCATGAAAAGGTTAGAGAATGAAGGGAAAAACTTTGTGCATGGAAAGATTGCTGAGAATGAGAAGGAAAATTCTGCGGTGGAAGCAGCTCATAAGACAGAACAAAAAGTTGAGGATTTTTACGGTTTTGTCAAAAGGCAGTACAAGGGAAAAGCACAAAGACAGCGGGCAAAGGTAGCAAAGTTGGAAAAGAAACAGTTTCAAAAAGAGGTAAATTTTCAATATCAGAAGTTTTTAGAAGAAAATCCCCAGATGAAAAAGAAAGCCTTACAGAAACGTTTGCAAAAGCAACGAATTAAAAGGGAATATATGAAGGCAAAGCGGAATGGAGCAGCCACGAAAAGTGCAAGACAGGCAGTTGCAAAAACAGTGAACACTGCTACGAAGATAGCAAGGAAGTTACTTATGATAGCAAGAAACCATGCTGGTGTTCTTGTAACTGTAGGTGTGATTGTCCTGATTTTGATTATGATTATGACCATGGTGTCATCTTGTGGTGCTATGTTTGC
This sequence comes from Lachnospiraceae bacterium, assembly GCA_045124315.1. GTDB lineage: Bacteria > Bacillota > Clostridia > Lachnospirales > Lachnospiraceae > CAG-411. The sequence continues at coordinate 5,811 of JBGVLO010000134.1, read as the reverse complement.
AGGTACCCAGTCTACTATTATGGCTGCAAGTTATATGAGTGAGCCAAAAGAAATAGATGCGGCTGATTTGCAGTTTACCCGTCTGGAGCTAGATTTGCAGAATGAGATTGATAACATTGAAACCGATTATCCGGGATATGATGAGTATTCCTATAATCTTGGAGCAATTGGACACAATCCGTTTACACTGATTAGTTATTTATCAGCAGTTTATACCGAGTTTACTGCCAGTGAAGTAGAAAATGAAGTACAGGAACTTTTTGAGGAAATGTATACGCTGACTATCACACCGGAAACGGAAACAAGGACAAGACAGGTCCAGGCAACCGATGAAGAAGGCAATCCATTGTATGATGAAAATGGAAATCCGGTCATGACAGAGGAGGAATATGAAGTCAGTGTTCTGCGTGTGGTGCTTACGGTAAAACCATTGGAAACCATAGTGGCAGAACGAATGAATACAGAGCAGAAAGAAGTCTTTGCCATGTATTCAGAAACAGGCGGACTTCTTCAGCAGTTTGCTTCCCCACTGGATTTATATTGGTACAACTATATCAGCAGCTATTATGGCTATCGGAAAAATCCTAATACCGGAAATGAGGAACTGCACCGGGGCGTGGATATTGCAGTGCCGACAGGTACAAAGGTTTATGCAGCCCATGATGGAACCGTTACAACAGCAACCTATGACAGTTACTATGGAAATTATGTGGTGATTGAAAAGGATGGATATACCACAAAGTATGCCCATATGGACAGCCTTAGTGTCAGTGCCGGACAGGAAGTTACCAAAGGAACCGTAATCGGAACTACCGGAAATACGGGAAGCAGTAGCGGAAGTCATTTACATATCGAATGTTTATATAACGGGGAATATTACAACCCGTTATTTTATTTTGATGTTGGAACCAAAACTCTTTATGGAGAAAATACAGGCGGAGGTACAACAGGTGGTGGAAATGGAGGAAATGTGATACCACCGAATTCTTATGATGATGCTACCGTACAGACTTTGATGGAAGAAGCAGCAAAATATCTGGGATACCCTTATGTATGGGGTGGCTCTAGTCCTTCCACAAGTTTTGACTGTTCCGGATTTGTGTGCTGGGTATTTACAAACAGTGGCGTACACAATCTGCCACGAACCACAGCACAGGGAATTTATGACCAGTGTACTCCGGTATCTGCAAGTGAAGCAAAAGCGGGAGATATTATCTTTTTCACCGGTACTTATAATTCAGCAGGAGCGGTCAGCCATGTAGGGATTTATTGTGGAGATGGGGTCATGATACATTGTGGAGATCCAATCAGCTATGCTTCTATCAATTCTCCATACTGGCAGAGCCATTTTTACAGTTTTGGCAGATTAAATTAAGAGGAAGTGAGGATTTATGACAAAAGAGAGAATTGAAAGAGAACTGACAAAAGTCCGACAGCAGATTGCACAGTTACAGGCAAAAGAGAAGGACTTGGCAGAACAAAAACAGATGGCGGAGGATGCCGAAGCCATGAAAATTATAAAGAAATATAAAATCTCGTCTGAGAAACTGCAATTACTTAACAAGCTCAGTGAGGACGAGATTGCACGTTTATTGGCACAAAGAGAAAAGGAGACTTTATCAAATGAAGAAAAAATTATCTATTAAAGTTGTTTTATCGCTGGTATTATCAGCGGTTTTGTTTTGTATGCCACTAGGGGCATTTATGGCGAATGATGGAAATACAATAATTGTTAAGGCAGATGAGATTAAAAGTACAGAAGGTGACGCAAAAAACAAAACAGAGGAAAGTGCAGAAGAAAGTACCCAAAATGACAAAAAAGAAAATAAAGAAAAAACCACAGAGGAAACTCCGGAAGAAGTAAAGAAAGACACAGAAGATACTACGGTATCTGGAAATGATATTTTAGAACGGAAATGTACTTGCAAAGAAAAATGTTCACAATATTCCAAGAATGAGGAATGTGAACTGTGTAAAAAAGACTATACACTTTGCGATTATGTCAGTCCCAATGTGAAAATCACAATCAACACACCAATAGGCTGGCACAATGAAACTGCAAAAGTACATATTTCAGTAGAAGATGTGTCAAAGACAGAGAATTTTACCATTAAGACCGTACAGGCAAAAATAGGGCAAAATGGTAGCTGGACGGACATTACAGAAGATATGTATATTGAAATTTCTGAAAACAGTACCGTTTACGTTCTTGTAACAGACCACAATGGAAAGACCTATGAGAAGAACCGTTATATGAAATGCTTTGATTTTGACAAGCCCACTTTAAATGCTGCGGTCAGTGATGGACTGTTAAGTATTCAGGCACACGATACTGCTTCCGGTATCAAGGCAATTTATGTGAATGGGTATGAATTTACGGAGATTACCAATGGCGTTTTGAATATCCGTTTACAGCAGTTTGACGCAGGATATCAGTATTTTACCATTCAGGCAATGGACAATGCCGGAAATATGTCGGAAGTCTATAAGACTGCCAATCCATACTACACTGATCCAGAAGCAGAAGATAGCAACGAAAGTAACCCGGCAGAACAGCTTCCGGTTAATGCAGAAGCAACTAATCCTTCTTCTGCTACTGCACAGGTAACAGAGCATACAAAGACAGATAGTGAGGGGAATCAGATTGTAAGTAGTAATGCGGGTAGTGGTTCAGATAAACAAACGTCGGATAGTGATACAGAGGTAGATGAAGAAAAAGGTAAGGAATTTTATACCATTCAGACTGCCAATGAAAAAGTGTTTTATCTGATTATCGACAGAGATGGAGATGAGGAAATGGTTTATTTCCTAACTGAAATCAGTGAAAATGACTTGTTAAATACCACAACGGAAAACAGTGAAACACTTCCAAAGAACTCCGCAGCGTTAGAGTCTGCTATTCCTGTATCGGGAGGTGCTTTGGATAATAACAATGTAGAAGGTGACAAGACAGAAGGAGCAGAAGATAAAGCACAGGTAGATGGTACAGAAGAAAATCCGGAAGGTACAGAAGTTTCGGAAAAAGAAATGACGGAAGAAAATTCCATGACAACTTATATTATTCTTGGAATTCTAGCAGTGGTTATTATTGGAGTTTATTATTTTAAAGTTATTCGTAAAAAAGAGGACTTCCTTGATGAAGATGAAGAAGAGGATGACGAGGAATACGAAGAAGAGGAAGAAGAAAACGAAGATGCAGAGGAGGATTTCTTTGACCAGACAGAGGATAGTGAGGAGTAGGCAGAGTGAAAGAACAGAAAAAATATGGTTTGATTTATGCTGATCCGCCCTGGCATTATAAAGTGTATTCCAAGAAGGGCATGGGACGGAGTGCAGAAAGCCACTATCCAACCATGAATATTGAAGATATTAAGGCACTTCCCGTAGCCGATTTGGCAGATAAAGACTGTGCCTTATTTCTTTGGGTAACCTTTCCATGCCTGTTAGAAGGAATTGAGGTTTTAAAGGCATGGGGATTTGAATACAAAACTACCGCCTTTGTGTGGGTAAAACAAAATAGGAAAGCAGATTCCCTATTTTGGGGAATGGGTTATTGGACAAGGAGCAATGTAGAAATCTGCCTTTTGGGAACAAAGGGCAGACCGAAACGTGCAGATGCCGGAATACATCAGGTTGTGATTTCTCATATAGAGGAACACAGCAAGAAGCCACAAGAGGTACATAACCGTATTATGAAATTGATGGGAGATGTACCAAGAATTGAACTGTTTGCAAGAAGAAAAACAGAAGGATTTGATGTATGGGGCAATGAAGTAGAATCAGATATTGAATTTTAGGAGGAAAATGAATTATGCAGTTAGTAATTGCAGAAAAGCCAAGTGTGGCGAAAAGTATAGCAGAAGTTTTAGGAGCAACTGACAGAAAGGATGGATATTTTGAAGGTAGTGGATATTTGGTAAGCTGGTGCATAGGACATTTAATTGAACTTGCACAACCGGAAAGTTATGGGGAACAGTGGAAGAAATGGACATATGACAGTTTACCTGTAAAACCGGAACAGTGGCAGTTTGAAATCAAGAAAGATACCAAAGAGCAGTATGATGTGCTTTATGAGCTTTTGCATGACAGCAGAGTAGAAACAGTGGTATGTGCCACCGACGCCGGAAGGGAAGGAGAACTTATTTTTCGTTTAGTATATGAAAAAGCAGGATGCAGCAAGCCTATGAAACGTTTGTGGATTTCTTCTATGGAGGAAAGTGCCATAAAAGAAGGTTTTGAGAATTTAAAGCCGGGAAGTGATTACGATTATTTGTATCATTCTGCACTTTGCAGACAGGAAGCGGACTGGCTTGTGGGTATTAACGGTACAAGACTTTTTACAGTGTTATACGGTGGGAAAGTTTTAAAAGTTGGACGAGTGCAGACACCTACCCTTGCAATGCTTGTAGAACGTGAAAGTAAGATTATGAGTTTTAAGAAAGAGCAGTATTTTATGGCACATATTCTTTGTGGCGGTGTGGATGCAGCCACAGAAAGAATTAACAGTAAAACAGATGCAGATAACATTTCAGGAGCTTGTCTAAACGGACAGGCTCTTGTTACGTCTGTGGTAAAGGAAGAAAAGGCAGTTGCACCACCAAAGCTTTATGATCTTACTACACTCCAAAGAGATGCCAACCGACTATTTGGGTTTACCGCAAAGCAGACTTTAGAGTACACGCAAAGCCTTTATGAAAAGAAGCTGGTTACATACCCAAGAACAGACAGTCAGTTTCTTTCGGATGATATGGAAAATACGGCTGAAAATGTTATCAAAGCTATTTTTGATACCATGACATTTGTTCCACAGGTTATGTTCAATCCGGATATAAAAAGGTTACTAAACAGTAAGAAAGTAACAGACCACCATGCAATTATTCCAACGGTGGAGATTGCCCTTGCGGATTTAAAGGCACTGCCGGAAACGGAGAGAAAAATCTTATCTCTTGTTGCAAACAGATTATTATGTGCCACCGGTGAAAAGCACTTATACGAAACAGTTAAGGCAGAACTTACCTGTGGCGGTTATGTTTTTTATACTTCCGGCAAATCTGTTTTGGAAAATGGATGGAAAGATTTTGAGGAAGCTTTTAAGAAATCTTTTAAGGCTACAGAAGAAAGAATTGCTTCTTCAGAACAGGAAGAAAAGAAGTTGCCTGAACTTAGTGAGGGTATGACTTTTGATGGAGTGCAGACAAAAATTAGTGAGCATTACACCACACCACCAAAACATTTTACAGAAGATAGTTTGTTATCGGCTATGGAAAGAGCCGGCAGTGAGGATATGGATGATGATGTAGCGCGTAAAGGTCTTGGCACACCTGCCACCAGAGCAGACATTATTGAAAAATTAGTCAAAGACGGTTTTGTGAAGCGTGAGAAAAAGCAGCTGATACCAACAGAAGATGGTATGAAGTTAATTACGGTGCTTCCTGATGTAGTGAAATCCCCGAAACTGACTGCGGATTGGGAAAATGCGCTTACCCTTGTAGCAAAGGGAGAAATGGAGAGAGAGGATTTTATGGCTGACATCGTGGAAATGGTGGAGGAGCTTATACATACCTATCATGAAGTCAGTGACGAGCATAAGAAAATGTTTGCCAAGGAACAGATAACACTTGGTAAATGTCCAAACTGTGGCGGTGATGTGGTAAAAGGAAAATTTGGGGCTTACTGTAAAAATAAGTGTGGTATGAATGTAAGCAGAATTATGGGAGTTGCCCTTTCTGATGAACAGGTTACAACTTTATTGGCTGGCAAAAAGATTTTGTTAAAAGGTCTGACAAGTAAGGCGGGTAAAAAATATGATGC
>JBGVLO010000133.1:0-2695 GCA_045124315.1 Lachnospiraceae bacterium | reverse complement strand
CAAGGCGATGAAAAAGCTGGCAAAGGATAAGATGCTCCGGGCAATCAGCGATGTTGCCTATGCCCGTGGGGATTATGAAAAGGAAATGGAACAGGACGCTTTGCAAAGGGAAATTGAAATTGAACAAAATCGCTGCGCGATGGCCTGCCAAGGCTGTAGCGTAATTTTTTACATCTTCAAAAATAGGCAGTGACAGGATTGTCCCAAGATAGTATTGTTAAAGTGCGACCAATAACAAACTTCACACACGGGCTTAGTCCCAACAACTGCCTATGAAAAGAATATCATCTTTAGGCTGCTTTCACAAGCAGTTTTATTTTTCAAATGCACCTCCATGATAGGTAGTTACTATTATTACTACTTTTATTTCATGGAGGTCTTTTATGTACGAATCATATATTAATAAAATCGAAGATATTGGTAAGCTTCGAAATCTAAAACCTGGCACTATTCGCACTTACCAAAACAACGTTAGGGATTTTTTGAAATTTATCAATAAACATCCAGATGAACTTACTTGCGAAGATGCAAGAGATTTTCTTTTACACCTAAAAAACAAAGGCGATAAAGCATCCACTCTTAATAATAAAAACGGAGCTTTAGTCTTTTTCTACAAACGTGTCTTAGGTAAACTTTGGGACGATAACTTAGTTCCAAGAGCCATCAATGATTATGCCATCCCAAGAGTTCTGACACGTGATGAGATAGAAAAACTTCTTGATGCTACACCTAACTTAAAATACAAAGCCATTTTTGCCATCATGTACTCATCTGGATTACGAGTTTCGGAAGTGCTTCATTTACATTACGATGACATTTCCAGAACAAATATGCAGATTTATATACATTCCGCTAAGAACCATACTTCACGTTATGCTCTCTTGTCCCAAAGAGCCTTGGATATACTTACTGAATACTGGTTTAAATGTGGAAAACCAAGAGATATACTTTTTCCTAATCAATGGACGGGCAAATATCTCACACCATCTGCGACAGGATTAGAAATGCGTAAATCGGTAGAAAGAGCCGGCTTACCCAAAGATGTCCACTCACACTGTCTCAGGCACAGTTTTGCTACACATCTTTTAGAAGATGGCGTTGATATAAGATATATTCAGACATTATTAGGACATCGTTCTCCCAAGTCCACAGAAATATCTTCACATCAGCAATAAAGCATTGCTCGGAGTAAAAAGTCCTTTTGATAAAAATGCAGGTGACGCCAATGAGTAAGCCCACTATACAAGATATCTTCCTTCGTTTTTATCCGAGATATCTGGAAAAATATGCACCTTCTCCACAGCAGGCAAAAGTTGCTCACTGTATCATTAACTGCAAGACTGGAGCTTATGGTGCAAATGTCAGTATGTGTGAAGACTGCGGACATCTGCAAATCCACTATAATTCCTGCCGTAACAGATGCTGTCCCATGTGTCAGGCTCTTCCCAAAGAAAAATGGATGGATAACCGTCGTGAAGATGTACTGGATGCACCTTATTTTCATGTTGTATTTACTGTTCCCCATGAATTAAATCCTCTAATCTTCAGTAATCAGCAGCTTCTCTATGATGCTATGTACCACTCCGTATCTTCTACCATTAACGAGCTTACCGAAGATACAAAACATCTTGGAGCAAAGGTAGGTTACATTTGTGTTTTACATACCTGGGGCTCTGAAATGAATTACCATCCTCATATCCATGTAATTCTGCTTGGTGGTGGTTTAACGGCTAAAAATCAATGGAAAGACAAAGGCGAAGAATTCTTTCTTCCAGTAAAAGTATTGTCAAAACTGTTTCGCGGTAAATATATGGATGAACTTAAAACTTTATGGGAAGATAATAAACTTGAATTTCATGGAACCAGCGAAAAATACCGTAATCACTTCACTTTTAAAGAACTACTCGACACCTGTTACAACAAAGAATGGATTCCTCATTGTAAAAAAACCTTTAATGGTGCACCGTCTGTAATTAACTATCTTGGAAAATATACACATAGGATTGCCATCAGCAATCACCGTATCATCTGCATGGATGAAACTACAGTTACTTACTATGTGAAAGACTATCGTGAGGAAGGTAATTGGAAAGAATTAACCATTTCCGGCATTGAATTCATCCGTCGTTTCCTTATGCATGTACCACCAAAACGCTTTGTAAGAATTAGACATTATGGACTGCTATGTACCAGAAGCAAAAACAAACACTTAACCTTATGCCGAAATCTACTAGGATGTAAACAGTATCTTTCAAGGCTGAAAGATATGGAGACACCACAGATACTTGAAACACTTTATGGTATCAAGATCACTGTCTGTAAATGCTGTGGTGGACATCTAGGAAAACCTCAGCAACGGATACCTTTGCGGATTTAAAATATAGAATTCATATTTTTTCAAAAACCTCAGAAATGAGGTCTATTTGTCGTGTCAAATTTTCTAAATGCTGGACTTATACATACTGGCTCAGCCTTTAGATTATGGCAAAGTGCAAAGATTGAAAATACATACATATTGGCTACACGGACGCTTACTTTGTTCACTTTGGCAAAATCAAACGCGGTGCAAACGAAAGGGCAGTTTTCTATTGTTCAAGACTGCTTTTTCGTTTACACCGCTATTGATTGTAGCCTAAAGAAGTTTCAAGCGGCTAACAAAATGAATATATACAATCTTCCTGTCCTGTAGTATAGG
>JBGVLO010000132.1:0-2349 GCA_045124315.1 Lachnospiraceae bacterium | reverse complement strand
AAATATACGGAAAAAGGGTCGATACTTTTCCTCATTGATGGAGATCGAATCGGTGATTCCTTTGTTTTTAGATACATTGTGAAGGATACTGGAAAGGGAATCAAAGAATCCGATATTGGAAATCTTTTTAGGCTCTTCGGGGATAATTGTGGGTAAAAAATCCCCGAACTCCTTTATTTATGCCGATTTGGTGACTTTTGCTTTTCGGTTAGGTAGTGGAATGACCAAATCGGAGCATACAAGGTATATCATATCCATCATATTTTGCATGTTTCTAAAACCATATGCCTTACGAACAATTAGCTTAATTTTGTTATTTGTTGCTTCTATTCTAGCATTGCTTAAACCAAGTCGAATGGTATTTAAAATATGTTCTTTATGACGTCTGATTTTTTTGTTAAGCTCTATAAAAGCAGAAATTCGGCAATGACTCGCCCACCATAGCCATGAATTTAGTTCACATTCTGCTTCTTCCAAATTTTTGATTTTAAGTATAAGGCGTAGTTTCTCTTTCAGCTTATAAGCGCGGTACAATTTATTGTTAGTAGATGCAATCATTTCTACGCGCAATCGTTGATTTTCAGTTAAATTTTCAGGTGCTTTGCCAAGTGCATAGGAAGAGTTCTTTATCGAGTCTGCTTTGTCTTTTGCTGCCTTTACAATTGCAGCGGATTTGTCACCAGTACAAGGTCTCCCTTTTCCTCTAGGATTTGCTTTTGCTAATTCTTGTGCTTCAGTATACGCTTCTCGCCACACTTCTCGCCGAACCTCATCTAAAGCCTCCATGGCCCATTCAACTACGTGAAATGGATCAACACAACGCTCGCAATCCGGTGTAAACTCATTTACACACTCTGTAATCCATTTAGCTCCATCACCAGTTACAACTTTGATGCTGGATAATTGTTCCTTCGTAAGACACTTATAAAACTGTGTAAGTACAGATTTTCCGTGACCTTCACCTACCCAAACAACCGTATTCGTATCATGATTTACAACAACAGTGATATATTTATGTCCCTTTTTATAGCTGGTCTCATCAATTCCTATATGGACCAACCCATCTAATCTTTTGGCACGCTCTGGTTCAATATCGTTTAATGCTCTTGAAATGCATCGTCCAACTGTAGCCCAATCTATACGCATATAGTTAGAAACTGCACTTCGTGGCAGATATGTCGCCAGCCATGCAACAGTAAGATCAAATTCCTTTGTAAAAGAACTACCAGGGTATGCCCATGGAATATCAGCTACGACAACACCATGTTCAGGACATGAAACACGATGGGTTGGTGCTTCAATCTCTACAAGTATGCCGCCCCAATCCAGTCCTCTCCAAATCTTATTGAATTCACCGGGACTATCATAACCAGGACATTTTCTACTACAATGAGGACAGCGATTCTCATTATGCTTAGATGGTCGAGCATAAATACGAAGATGATGTACTCCCTCGTCATCTGTATAAAAATCATGGTTCTGAATAACAACACCCTTGACATTTAATAATTTTTTACATAAAGTATTAGTTGTAGCCATCTTAGATTAACTCCTTTGTATTGGTTTGGTCGCTAATACATTATAAGCTAACTAAGATGGTTTTTTTATTTTAAATTTTTAAGAATTTACCCACAAACATACACGAAGCCTCAAAAAATTTGATGTAATCGCTTTAGGAGAATTGCTGATCGATTTTACAGATTCAGGAATTAGTTCCCAGGGGAATCCGGTGTTCGAAGCAAATCCGGGTGGCGCACCCTGCAACGTTCTTGCAATTCTGAATCGATTGGGACATAAAACTGCTTTTATCGGAAAAGTAGGAAATGATATCTTTGGACACCGTTTAAAGAAGGTTTTAGAAGAGCTTGCGATTGATACCACACAGTTGAAATTGTCAGAGGACGTCCGTACCACTTTGGCATTTGTACAGAATGATGAAACCGGGGATCGTGATTTTTCCTTCTACCGCAATCCGGGGGCAGACATGATGCTGTCGGAGGATGAGATTGATGAAGAATTTATCAAACAGGGAAGGATTTTTCACTTTGGTACACTGTCAATGACTCATGAAGGTGTACGTAACGCAACCAAAAAGGCTTTGAAGATTGCAAAGGACAATGGACTTCTTATTTCCTTTGACCCGAATCTAAGAGAGCCTCTCTGGGACTCATTGGAAACCGCAAAGGAGCAGGTAGATTACGGAATGAAGTACTGCGATATTTTAAAGATATCCGATAACGAAATCCAATGGTTTACCGGCAAAGAAGATTATGACGAAGACATTCAGTATCTTCAGGAAACCTACCATATTCCACTGATTCTTTTGTCGTTAGGAAAAGAAGGAAGCAG
>JBGVLO010000131.1:0-25799 GCA_045124315.1 Lachnospiraceae bacterium | reverse complement strand
TTTATTAGTTAAAGCGCAGTGTAATAGTGATAATGGCGTTGATCGTGAAAAAATGATAGAGTGTCTTGTTGACAATGGGTATGCACAAGAAACTGCCGAGGCTTTGGATGAAAGAAAACTCGAAGAAATATATGGCTATATTTTGGATGGAATGATGATGGATGTTAGCACATGTGCTATGGAAGTAGATACTTTGTTTGAAATCGAGAATTATCTAAGTTGTACAGAAGAGGAATTACAAGATTTTGGTTTGACAGAAGAGGAAATTGATGAATGCGATGAAGAGTTATCTGAAATATTGTCTATGTCAAATAAAGAGTTGAAACAGAATTTTTCTTTGAGTAATACAGAGGTAAAGGCATTACGTCTTGCGGAAGAAAACGGAATAGAAAACAGAGAGAATAATATTGTTGATAACAAAAAAATTAGCAATGAGGTATGTGCATCTGGAGCATTGACTTCTTCGGATATAAAATACACGCAATCAGTTGCAAATCAGAGCACTAGTAAATTATGAGAAAACATAACCTCATCATGAAGCAACAAAGAATCTTCTTTCCAAAATGTTTCTCCATCCCATTTGCCTTTGTAAAACTCATGATAACAGGTACCTATCTTTTCACTATTTGTTATAAAATATTTCATATCATCACCCTTAATTAGTTTCTAAATAATAGTTTTTTATATTCTGGATTTTTCGTTATCTCTTTAAATGTGATTCTATTTTCATTTATCAAAATATCTTTGTTGCATATATCTGACTTTATCAATTCTCTTCCGTCCCCTTTATATGCATCCGACTGTATACACACTCCTTCAAACGCAAATGTTAATCTTCCTATAAAAGCTTCTTCCTCTGGCATTTCTTTATATCGTTTGTATTTTAATTCTATTAATTCAATTAAACTTTTAAGTGAAGCCACATGTGAATCTAAAACGCAAAGTTGTCGAAGCTTAACAAGTTCCTTTAAAAATGATAAATGTAATATATTCTTACCCTTATAAATGTATAGTTGCGTAAGATTGACCATTTGACTTATAAAATCATAGCTTGACAAATCACAATTGATCACCAATGTCTCTACTTTCTCAGGATTCCTGATTGTTGTATTGGGATATATCATCTTTGTAGGGGTCTTAAAATTAAAACATGTTCCATCACTAGACCACGGAAGTGGATACATCCTATTTTTTCTATCTTCAGTATCAATCAATAATCTCATCAATCATTCCTCCTTCTAATCTCTATGCTCGATTGGTAAAAATTACCATTTTCTGTTATTCAATCTTAAAATCACCCTAAATGATAGCATGATTCTGGAAATGGTTCAATTACTTATATTCTTGCCATTACTTTCCGTTCAGATAGACAATTAGATTACAACAAACAAGAGTTTTGTGTAGACAGATAGAGAACTGATTATCATTTTATCTCAAAAAGGAAGTAAAAGAAGATAAAAAATACTACATTTCGTAACAGTAAAAAATCGCCGTAACCAAGTAAACAAAAAGGATACAGCGATTTTTTCACAACTGTCAAAGATGAGATTATATCACACATTACACCTGCATACTACACACTTGTTTCTTTCTAGCAACTTCTAATTTTCCTCTTACCACTGTACCTCCTTATTCGCAATCTTCTCATGCAGATTTGTATTATACAACCGATACAACTCGCTATCCTTGCTGATCTGGTTATCAAAAGGTATCACCACGCTTCCACATTTCAGTAATCCAGTTCCGCTTGGTGAATTGCTTACGAATCGAAGCTGTGCATCGGATACTCCAATTACCTCTGCCAGCTTTGCACTATCTACATTTGCCTGTTTAAGAAGTGCCACAAACTCACTGTTTGACAGCAGAGTCATGGCAATATAATTCTGCAGAAGGTCTGTGACATTCTGCGTGATACCCGTACATAATCCGCCTTGTTTTCTTACTTTTTTCCAAAGTTGCTGCAAATAGGTTGCACTGTAATCACTATTTAGCAATACATGGCATTCATCAATATATAGCCAAGTAGCTCTTCCTCTCCGTCCATTTTCCATAATACGCTGCTGGATAGACTCCATCATAACCAGCATGGCTACCGGTGCCAACTGGCTTCCAAGGTCCTGAATTCCATAAACCGTAAATCGGTTTTCTTCATCCACATTAGTATGATGATTGAAAATGTTTAACGAACCTTCTACAAATAACTCCAGCGATAACGCTAACTCCTGTGCTTCCTCTTCCTTCTGCACTTTCAGAAGCTTATAAAAATCAGACATTACCGGTATTGCTCTTGCTCTCCATGCCCGCATATACAGTTCTCTCACGCATCGGTCGATGATAGAATGGTGCTTCTGGTTAAGGGTATTTCCCATCAGCTGATCACAAATACTAAGCATAAACTCAGACTTATCTGCAATCACATCTCGAATTCCCTTTTCATTTACATGCAGCATATCCGCCTCTAATGGATTGACATAATTTTTTGTATATGCGGAAAGATTGACAATCGAGCCACCAAAAGTTGTTGCGATATCAAAATATTCATTCATAGGATCGATTACAATCACATCATCTTTTGTATTTAGAAATACATTTCCCATTTCCTGCTTGGCAAAAAATGACTTTCCAGACCCTGGAACTCCGAAAATAAAGCCATTCCCATTGATCAAAGTCTTTCGATTTCCCACATTGATATTTTTGCTAATCTGATTGATACCATAGTAGTTGCCTCCCTCGGCATTTAATTCCTGTACATTAAAAGGCATCAAAACAGCAAGTGACTGCGTAAGCATGGTTCGCATTGTTTCCACCTGTCTCACTCCAATCGGAAGTGCCGTATTTAATGCCTCTCTTTGTTTCAGATAATGCGTATCAATTGTCACTGAATTTCGCTTTCCTATGGTTTCCACCGTTTCTGTAATGCTTTCCAATTCTTCCTTGCTTTCTGCAACGATCAAAACCGTAACTGATACATAATACAAGCATTGGTCGTTCTCACTTACGTCATCCATGATCGCCTCGATTTCCTTTTTCTCAGCCCTTTTTATATATGAGATTTCGGTAGAAAAATCGTTGTTCTTGTTTCTTACCCGCTGCTGCCGTATGATATCACTTTCAATTCCCAGATACTTCTTCTGCAAGATCTTTGTGGTCATTTCCTTTGGAATTGGAACTACGTCAATACTGGTAATCGAATGCACTGGCAAGGAAGTGATTTCATTTAGAAATCGATCAGATAAACTGGATGGGTATTTCTTGATAAACAACACCCTCACAAACTTGCTCTCATCTTCAATATGTTCCGGATAATATTTCAACATACTGTTACACAGGTCATTTCGAAAATCACTTCCCACTCTCTTAGCATGTTTGATGTCAAAGGAAAACTCTTCTTCCTTCCCCAAATGATAAAAATCGTGTAACACACGCATTCTCTCATTGGCATTCAATGGCACAATACTTGTTCCAAGTTCTCCAAATGCTTTGTGCAAGGTTGCTTCTAAGGTAGCAAACTGCGCCTTTGCTTCCTCAAAATTCTTGCGTTCGATCGTCAAAGTCAAGTACTTCTCCTGTTCGATCCCCTGCCTACCTTCTCGGATTTTATCCTCGATGATATCATTGTAAATCTTTCGAAACCTATCAAAACCATCTTCTTGGTACTGCAATAAGATTACATTTTTAAGGTTCACCATATCCTTATTCTTGTTGTTTATCGTAATCTTAAAGGTACAATCCAATGAATTTAGAAATTTGCAGTACCGTTCAAAGATTTCAATCTGTTCCTCTTCATTTGTCGTGATATAGTTAATATCCTGAAAGCGATAGCATTTGGAGAAACGGTTCTTTGCGACTTCAAAAATCCCATTCTCCGCTACCGCCATCACTTCAATGGTTTCCTGAATGGATTTAGGTGATCGGTACAAAGGCTCACTTGCCTTTTTCAACTCTTTAAATCCGTCTGAAAATATGCCCATCGCTTTCGCCTCCTTTTTATAACTCGTGTACTATGCCTACAAATCCCATAAATACGGCATTCTCTGTTGGAGTACATGTACTCGAACAGCATCTTCTTCTCTAGATGTAGTATATTCGTCTGAATATTCAGTTTCGTTCCTGCTGTTGCAGCTGCCGCCTGCATCACTGCATTAGAAGACAATTTGATACTAAGACTAGACACCTTCTTCTGCTCAAGATCTACTACTTCGTTTGGATCCGCCTCTTCGTCTGCTTCCCCATCTTCTTCACTATCCGTAGCACCAGCCTTTTGGTCTGCATTGGTACTTGCCGACTTCTGTCCCGTCACTTCCTTTACGGTAATTGTTCTGTGGATCAGATAAGCGGTCTTTCCACTGGCTGGCTCTACCTTATAAAAGGTGTCATATGTTCCAGCTTTCTGTCCGTTGAAGTTACTATTGCCTTTATCATACGATACAGTTGCCTTACTTTGTTCGTAAGAAATACCTTCAAAATCATTTTCCACATCAAATCCATAATCCATAGCAATCACCAATTCTTCTGCTGTGGCAATCTCATCGGAATCCAAATCTGTTCGTTCCTTTCGATCAAGGACTTTTATCTCTTCGTTATTACTTTCTGTCTGTTGGTCATTTGCTGCATGTGTAATCAAACCATTTCCTGGTGCCACTGCACAGATCATTGTGACAACAGCCAAAAGCAGTGCTAAATATTTTTTCTTTTTTCTATTTATCATATCGTTTCCTCGCTTTCGATTTATTTCATGTGAATTTATTCCCTACCATACAATAAGCCGAAAACGAATGTGTTCCCGGCTTATTCCTTTACGCGATATGTGTTTCACACTTTCTCCACGTAAAAAAAGAGATACACCAAATGGCATATCTCTCTACCCATAAGCCGGTTCACATAACCAAGCTTCCCTTATACAATTGTTTTACTTACTGTTACGTTGCTAATCCTTCTCCGATACGAATACAATCTTCTCATTGTATTATTTCTCATAGAAGCATAGCAACGCAACCACGATGCGACTTTTCCCATTCGCTCCAACTCCTTTCGAAAATTAGTAATTCGTACTTCTTCCTCCACTCATTATCAGTAGCATGATTTTCAATATGCTACAACACAGGACCCAAAGAACTTGTAATACACTTAATGCAAATTCAGCAAGCTTTAATATAACAATCAGAATCCAACGAATAATACACCATAATCCACTAAAAAATTTCCCAATCAGTTCCATGCTCATTCCCCCTAACTCCATTTCATGACATCCTCTAATACGTCTTCTCCACTGCCAAGGTCAAAGCTTTCCTCTGTCGTCTGCATTTTCTTCTCCACCATAGGATATTCATTTCTTTCCCGTAACGCTATATTTGCAACTGTATTACCCGTTAATACGCCTAATATCTGCTCATAAAGCTCTGTTCTAATTTCATTCTTCAACTGTACTTTAAGCTGTTCCATATTCTCCTGTACTGCCTGTAATTCCTTTTTAGAGGCATAGCGCTTAGACTCTGGAATAACATTCTCTCCCATTTGCTCCATATACCGTTCAATCGCCTGCAGAATAAATTGATTTTTTGATTTGAATTTTTCTCCATCTAACGATGTAATCTGTTGAAACAATCTTCAGTCTCGTTCCTCGTCTAAATGAAAGCGTACACAAATCTGTTCGTATCTTCTTTTTCCCATCGTACTCGCCTCCTTTATCCGGCATTTCGATTAACCACTCGTTCCAGGTAAACCTTACCCAATGCTTCAAATCCTCTGGCATTTGCACGAATATCTTCAATATAACTGATATTATCTTTCTTCAAATCTCCAAACTGTTTCATAAGTACAGCTCCACCACCAACAAAGAAGATTGGCGTCAACTCCATGTTGTATCCCATCTCACGAATAAAGTGATAGATCTTCTTACAGTAATCCTTTAAGGCCGGTACCACAATATCCTGATATTTCTTTGGCAAGAATTCCGGTCCTTCCATAATCACTCTCTCAATATCCATTTCATCAATTTCCTCATTGATCTGTTTGATACACTCCTTATTAATTTCCTTCATACAGGTAATCACACCATTTGGCTTTGTCACACAAATGGACTCGTCTGGAGAACGATTGATGATTGGCATCACATCTACCGTCCAGGAACCGATATCTACGATCAAGACTCTGTTCGGAAAGTTTTGTATCCGATTTACAACAGCGGCATAACACTGTGGATATACGGAAACTCTTTCAATCCAAACACGATACAACTTCTTCTCAAATCGAAATTCGATTTCTTTGTTCTGTTTCAAATAGTCGATAAAGTTATCTCTCTCCTCACCAAATCTAGTAAGAGGTAATCCTACAGCAAGTAACACATGTGCTTCCTGCAATCCTCTTTGGTTCAATTCCTTTCCCAGTGCTGCCAGGGTTAGCAAATAAAAACTATCATCCTGAACCTTATCTGCTTTCACCTCCATCCGTTCTCCATCTACGCGATAGAACTTTCCTTCATATTCCAACACATTTTCATAAATTGCAGGAAGTCGCGTCAATTCTTTCACACCAGATGTAAATGTGGAATGTACCGTCTTCATATTCTTCCAACCATGGTCTATTCCTACTACAATTGTTTCTCTGTCCATGTGATCCACACTCCTTTTCTTTCTCCTAGATATTTATTCCATTCTATTTCTAAGCATTTGCTTCATTAGAAAGACATTTTTACCATGTGCTTTCTTATTCGCAATCATTCTTTCCTGTTTTAGAGCCACTTATTGCTCAAAACAATTTCTTTTTGAACATCACATTGTAAATACTATCGTATATAGCCCTATCAGCTATGTAGGTATGCGTTGATCTTCTAGATCACCTCATCGCCCCGCATACGTGGGAATTACAAACAAGCCACTGTACCGTGTTCACGACGCTTACTCCATTTATAATACATGTTTCAGCTATCTCCTCTCTGCCATTTCGAGGATAAGGAAAAACTTCTTTCCCTCTGTGCGCCATTATCCTTCCACCACAAAATTACCTTCCCATACTCGCTCCATCTTCATCTCTCGATACTTCAACTCTCTTCGCAAGCTTTAACTGATTTCTGTTTGGTATGAGTGCTAGAATTTTACTTTCATACTTTCGTATGTTGATTTGTAATTGTTATGAAATTGTCTGTTCAAACCTCTTTCACCATACTGAGCATACAATGGCATGACCAGTAATCTTTTGAACACATCTATCATACTTCATTACTCTAACCTGTAACATAACATAAACTGATATATTATTTTAGTAACCTAACATTTTTTGATATATTTCCACTCCTTTCACTTTTAGTTCTCTATTGTGAACCTCTTAACCATATTATAAAGTTCACAAAAGAGAACATCAAGTATTTTTTTAAATTTAGTACCACATTTGAGAACTTTTATGGTACACTTATTAAGTGAAAGAGTTTTCAAACTATTCACATCTACTACTGTTTAAGGAGGCTATCATGGAACAAGAAGAAAATATTATTGCTGAGAAAATCAAGAATTTTAGAAAAGCAAAAAGTCTGTCGCAAAGAGAATTAAGCGAACGATCTGGAATTAATCTATCCATTATAAAGAAATATGAAACTGGCTATCGCAATCCTAAACCGGAACAACTGGTAAAGATTTCTAACGCATTAGAAATCAGCAGTGTGGAACTTCTTCCGATTGAAATATCTAATGTAAATGACATTTTAGCTTTACTCATGAAGATAGAAGAAAACACTCCTCTCAATTGGAGCTACGAGAAAGATGAAGCAGGGAAATATATACCTGGAACCATTCGCATCTCATTTAAAGATAACCGGATTGAAGAAGCTCTGATCGAGCTTATAGAAACAAAAGAAAAACAAAAAGAAATGCAAAATGATATTGCAAAGCATGAACTATTCGAACAACTTGATATAGAGCACGTATCCTTCGAGGATAAGGTTCGATTAGAAAATAAATTCAAAATGCTGCTTGAATATTTGAACATGAAATAACTTTTTTCGTTATACCATACATGATTAAAATCTCAGACAAAGTGTATCCCCAGATTATTTCTTCTTAGGGATACATTTTTTTACGCCTCATGGCATAAAAAAAAGAGGTTCTACGAACCTCTTTTAGTGTCATTGTCGGAGACTTTCACTGATGCCGTTGGGGACATTTTGGGGATACAATGACAATATCCGCAAATCCGTAACAGCCGAAAGCCTTGATTTTACTAGCTTTCTAGCAATTAGTCTACAGCTACGATCTCTTTCTTATTGTAAGATCCACAAGCCTTACATACTCTATGTGGCATCATTAATTCTCCACACTTGCTGCACTTTACTAAATTTGGAGCAGTCATTTTCCAGTTTGCTCTACGACTATCTCTTCTTCCTTTAGATGATTTATTCTTTGGACAGATTGACATGGTCACACCTCCTCTTATTATCAAACAAACACATATTATTTATCTGTTTGTCCAAAATTCTTAAAAATATCTTGAATTGCTAGCATTCTAGGATCTCTTCCCTGCTGATCACACTCACAACTGTTCTCATTCAGATTACATCCGCAAACACTGCAAATCCCCTTGCAATCCTCTTTGCACAAGGTCTGCAAAGGAAATTGGAGCATCATCTCTTCTGAGATCAAAGCATCTACATCTAAGTCATACTCTTTGATGTATTCTGCTTCCTCCAACTCTTCCTGACTCTCTTCTTTTGTACCCGAAAAATCAAATTCCTTATAGAATGAAATATCAAATGGTACAATAACATCTTTCAAACATCTACTGCATGGTATATGCAATGAAACACTAGTCCGACAGGAAATAGAAACCTTCCGCTCACCGACACAGACAATCTCTACTGCCACATCGTCTTTCTTCTCAAATGCATAGGATTCACCATACATAACAAACTCCGAAAGATCAATTGGAGCCTGTGTGTTCTTCGTACGACCGACATCGGCCATCACTTCAGACAAATTAATTAACATAGTAACTCCTTATCTTTCAAAACCACACTTTAAAAGTTATATCATATTTTCCGCTTAAAGTCAACGAAAACTTTTTATATCTGTCCAGATGTAACAACTTAGTACCTACATCTAGCATTTTACAAATTGCCCCATCTGAATAGTTACCGTTTTCTTATATCAATGCTTTGGTTTCTCTTGCGATGGCCAGTTCTTCATTTGTAGGTACAATAAATACTTTCACTTTAGAATCCGGAGTAGAAACGCAAATCTCTTCTCCAGTTATCTTACAGTTCTCATAATCAGGCTTCACACCCATGAAACCTAACTGCTTCATCACACCTTCACGAACTTCTGGTGCATTTTCTCCAATACCTGCTGTAAATGCAATAGCATCTACTCCATTCATAGCAACTGCGTAAGCTCCCACATATTTTGCAATGCGATAAATATAAGCATCCATAGCTGCTTTTGCCAATGGATTGTTATTTGCAACACCTGCACGAATATCACGGAAATCACTGGTCAATCCGGACATACCTTCCAATCCGGACTCTTTGTTTAAAATCGTCATGATCTCATCAATAGACTTACCTTCCTTGTGTGCAATAAACTCCATAATAGCAGGATCAATGCTGCCGGATCTGGTTCCCATAATAATACCTTCCAATGGAGTCAATCCCATAGATGTATCAACGGACTTTCCATTCTCAACAGCAGTCACACTTCCACCATTTCCAATATGACATACGATCAATTTGGAATTCTCAAGTTCTAACCCTGCAAGTTCTGCCAGTCTCTTTGATACGAAGCTGTGACTGGTTCCATGAAAACCGTAACGGCGGATTTTATATTCTTCATAGTATCTATGTGGAATACCATATATATAGGCTTTCTCCGGCATGGTCTGATGAAATGCAGTATCAAATACAGCGACCATAGGAACTTCCGGCAATACCTTCTGACATGCACGAATTCCAATTAAGTTTGCCGGGTTATGAAGTGGTGCTAAATCATTGCACTCTTCAATTGCTGCGATTACCTCTTCTGTTATGATAACGGAAGAAGCAAACTTCTCTCCACCATGGACTACACGATGTCCAACTGCATTGATTTCATCCAAAGATGCGATTACACCATATTCCTCAGCAATCAACTGATCTAACACAATCTTTGCAGCCACTTCATGATCTGGCATTGCAATCTTTTCTTCATCCTTAATCTTCTTTCCATCTACCTTATGGGTCAACTGTCCATCAATTCCGATTCTCTCACATAAGCCTGATGCCAATGCCTGCTCTGTCTCTGAATCGATCAACTGATATTTCAACGAAGAACTTCCACAATTAATAACTAAAACTTTCATTCTATAATAATCCTCCATGTAATCTTATAGTCAATATGTAACTATTCATCATCCTCTGCGCCTGCCTGTACTGCAGTGATCGCTACTACACCTACAATATCTGTAGCAGAACAGCCACGAGAAAGGTCATTTACCGGCTTAGAAATTCCCTGTGTCAAAGGTCCATAAGCCTCAGCCTTAGCCAAACGCTGTACCAGCTTATATCCATTATTTCCTGCATCCAGATTAGGGAACACCAAAACATTGGCATGACCCGCTACATTGTTTCCAGGAGCCTTGAACGCACCTACACTTGGCACGATGGCAGCATCCACCTGGAACTCTCCGTCTAACTTCACTTTCGGATATCTCTCTTTTGCAATACGTGTTGCTTCTACCACCTTATCCACATCTGGATGAGAAGCACTTCCCTTGGTAGAATGGGATATCATTGCAACAATTGGCTCTTCCTGCACTAAAAGACGAAAACTCTTTGCAGTAGTTCCTGCAATGATCGCAAGCTCCTCTGAAGTAGGGTTCTGATTCAATCCTGCATCGGAAAAAATAAAGGTTCCATTCGCACCATAATCACAATCCGGTACAACCATTACGAACATACCAGATACCAACTCTGTTCCAGGAGCTGTCTTTAAAATTTGTAAGGAAGGACGGAGTACATCTGCTGTAGCGTGACATGCTCCGGCAACCATACCATCTGCCTCTCCCATCTTTACCATCATTACACCAAAATGAAGATAATCTGTGGTCAAAAGGTTTCTTGCCTTCTCTGGTGTCATCCCCTTATTCTTACGCAATTCTACTAATCTGTCCACATATTCATCTAATTTTTCATAATTATCCGGATCTACAATTTTTACTTGTCCTAAATGATACCCATAGTTCTTAGCATCCTGTAAAATCGTCTCTTTATTACCAACCAACACTAAGTCCGCGATCTCTTCTTTCATAATCTGAGCTGCTGCCTTGATTGTTCTCACATCTTCCGTCTCCGGCAACACAATTGTCTTTCTATTCTTTCTGGCTCTTTCTTTTATGATATCTATAAATCCCATACGCACACCATCCTTGCCTCTCATTCGCTTTTCATAATAAAACAGATAATGTTACTGTGAACGGTAACCAGATCATCCATCCTATAATGTCCAATTTTCCTTTTCGGTAACTAATTGTTATATATAATTCTGAATCGTCACCTTTTTTATTATAAAACAATCAAAAAACTCATACAAGAGAGTTTTCACGAAAATAAGCCACGAAATTGTATCTTTTGAAATACATACTATCTATGCTGTCCTAAGAAGAACAATGCAACCGTTCCCGGTCCCGCATGGGCACCGATTACAGGATCTAAAATGCGTATCAACACTTCCTGAACCCCATATTTTTCCTTCAGTTGCTTCTCTAGATATTGTGCATCTTCCAGACAATCTCCATGACTAATAAAAACCGGAGATTTGCCCGGTTCTATTGCCGTCTGGGCAAATTGTTTCAAAAGTGAATCCAATGATTTCTTTCTTCCTCTTGCTTTTCCTACATTACACAAATGCCCTTCATTATCCACATGCAATACAGGCTTGACACCAAGTGCTGTTCCTAGGACAGCTGTTGCCACAGATAGTCTTCCTCCTCGCTGCAAAAAGAAAAGGTCATCCACCGTAAACCAGTGACAAAGCTTAAAGCGATTGCTTAATAACCATTGGTACACATCCTCTATATCCATTCCTGCCTTCCTCTGTTCTATGGCAAAATGAACAAGCAACCCCTGTCCTAATGCAGCTGACAATGTATCACATGCAAAAATCCTTCGTACCGGATACTCTTCTTTCAGTTCTTCGATGGCAATAGATACAGACTGAAATGTTCCGCTTAATCCGGAAGAAAAGCCCAAATACAGCACATCTTTTCCTTCCTGAAGCAATTTCTCAATACACACTTTTGCCTGTTCGGTATTCACAAGTGAAGTGCGAATCTCTTTCTTTTCTCTCATCATTTGATAAAAAGCTGCCAAGTCTGTGCGTTTTCCCGGTTCATAGCTATGATATTCCTGGCCATCCACATAAAAACTCAAGGACAGCATATGTATATTATATTCTTCAATCATATGTTCCGGCAAATTTGCCCCTGTATCTGTTACGATTTCAAAACTCATTCTACTACTCCTTTCCCTCTTTTATACAACTGTGTTGTTACTGACAAATTTATTTCATTTTTGATTTGCTTGTTAATCTTTCCCATTATAGATATAATATAATACTAAAGGTAACTATTCAGAACCCTCTATAACGGAGCAATTAAATACGTTATGCGGCATATAAGTAGCTGATTGTTTCATTATATCACAATCCCTAATATTTCGATATAGACAATTAAGCAGAAAGGAAGAATCATGAAAACAGTTGGTATCATAGCAGAATACAATCCCTTCCACAAAGGACATGCATATCAGATTGAACAAGCCAAAGCATTAACAGGCGCCACCTATGCCGTTGTGCTAATGAGTGGAAATTATGTCCAGAGAGGAACCCCTGCAATCACAGATAAATACACCCGTACAAAAATGGCGCTGGAAGCAGGTGCAGACATTGTTCTGGAACTTCCTGTTTATTATGCAACTGCCAGCGCGGAGCTATTCTCCAAGGGTGGAATCTCTGTTCTTTCTTCCACGCACATAATCGATACTTTGTCTTTCGGTTGTGAAACCCCGGATATTTCTTTGTTAACCTCTCTCGCAGATTTTTACTGCCAAGAGCCAAAGGAATACAAAGAAGCCTTAACCAACTTCTTAAAACAAGGCTATTCCTTCCCTGCTGCCAGAGAAAAAGCAACCCTTTTCTATCACCAAACATTAGGATGCTCCCAGAAAGAGCTTTCTGAAGTCCAAAGTATCCTTAACAATCCAAACAATATATTAGGACTGGAATACTGCAAAGCAATTGAGCAGGAAGGGCATCCTTTTTCCATTATGCCGGTTCAACGAACAAACGAATACCATGGAACTACACTAACTTCCCATTTTGTCTCGGCTTCAGGACTTCGCCAGTCGTACAAAGAGAAGCAATCCTTTGAGAAATGGGAAAGCTATATCCCATCTGCTTCTCTCTCCCACTTAAAAGCTGCAGAACACCGGACCTTCCCATTGTATGAGGATGACTTTTCCAGTCTGCTCTATTACAAACTACTACAGACTTCGGACCTGGACGCCTATGTAGATTGTACTCCTGATCTGGCAAAAAAAATAAAGAAAAATCTGCCAAACTTTAAAAACTTTTCCGATTTCACAGAACTCCTGAAATCAAAGGACCTGGTTCACACACGTATTTCCCGGATTTTATTGCATATACTGTTAGACCTAAAAAAAGACACCTTTCCAACCAAAGTGCCTTATACCCGATTACTTGGTCTAAAAAAAGAATCCAGTCACCTGCTGAAATCCGTTTCGGAAATTCCTATTATAACCAAGGTTGCCGACGCAAGGAAAAAATTACCTCCCCAAGCATATGCACTGTTAGAAAAGGAAATCCTGTGCAATGACCTCTACTCTCATATTTGCCAGCAAAAGTTTCATACTTCCATACCATCCGAATTCAAACAAAGCCCTATCATAAGATAGGGCCTTGTATTACATTATAGACAGAAAAATGTATCCAGTATGATTATATAATATTAGGGGCAAAAGGGGTTTTCCCCCAATGATCCCAATGATACCTACGAATTGCTACACTGGTATCATCCAATTACAAAAGATCTTCAATTTGATCCAATAACTCATTACATACATCCAAAGCTGCCTGTATAGGCTCTTTCTTGCTCAGATCCACGCCTGCACTTTTCAAAAGATCAATTGGATCCTTAGAGCCTCCCTTACATAAAAATTCATTTACATAAGCGTTTACTGCCGGCATTCCCTCTTTCAATATCTTTGTAGAAAGGGCAATGGCAGCAGAATATCCGGTTGCATACTGGTAGACATAAAAAGAATTGTAGAAATGTGGAATTCTGGCCCACTCTACATCAATGGCCTCATCAATTACCGTTTCTTCTCCAAAATAATCTACATTTAGCTGATGATACATGGCATTGAGACTTTCTGCTGTGAGGGCTTCTCCATTTTCTGCCATTTCATGGGCTTTCCATTCAAATTCCGCAAACATGGTCTGACGAAACAATGTAGTGCGGAACTGCTCTAAATGATAATTCAACAAATATGCTTTTTTCTTCTTATCCTCTGTTTTCTCTAACAAATCATGAATCAACAATGCTTCGTTACAGGTGGAAGCCACTTCTGCCACAAAGATTTCATAATCCGCACACATATATGGCTGATTTTTGTTGGAGTAATAAGAATGCAATGCATGTCCCATCTCGTGAGCCAAGGTAAACACACTGTTCAGATCATTTTGGTGATTTAGCAGGACATATGGGTGCACCCCATAACAGCCCCAGGAATAGGCACCACTTCGTTTGCCTGCATTTTCATAAACGTCAATCCAACGATTGGAAAATCCTTCCTGTAGAAGTTGCAAATATTCCTCTCCCATAGGTTTTAATCCCTCTAATACCATTTCTTTTGCCTGATTAAAACCAATCTCCTCGTCTACTTCCTCTACCATTGGTACATAAACATCATACAAATGTAGCTCTTCCACACCCAATGCTTTTTTTCTCACCTTCATATAACGATGCAATACGGAAAGGTTCTCTCTTACCACCTGTATCAGATTAGTATACACTTCTTCCGGAATATGACTTTCATCCAGTGCCATAGCTAAAGCAGATGGGTATTTTCTAGTCTTTGCATAGAAAATATCACTCTTTACATTTGCACTGTAAGTTGTGGCAAGGGTATTCTCAAACTTCTTATACTGTCCATGTAATCCCTCAAAAGCTTCTTTTCGTACTCTACGATCCTGATTTTTCAGCAAGCTGCTATATCTTCCATGTGTAATTTCTACCTTCTGTCCGTCATCCATGGAAATTACCGGAAACTTAATATCTGCATTGTTGAACATAGAAAAAATAGAATCGGATGCCCTAAGACTTTCTCTGGCATTGGCCAGCAATTCTTCCATTTCACCAGAAAGACTATGTTCCTTTTGTCTGAAGATTTCACTAAAATAGCGTTCCAATCCGGCTATTCTCTTAGGCTCCAATCGAACTTTACATGCATCAAAAATCTTGGCAAATTCCTCTTGTTCTAAAGTAAGCACCTCTGGATGAAAAAACGCAGTTGCACCGGAAAACTGATTCAAAGCTGCAGTAGCTCTTTCCGACATTCCCTGATACTTCGGATTGGTTGTATCCTGATGATATTTCTGGTGAGCATAAACATATACTCGTTCCGCAAGCATCCCCGCTCTCTCAAACAGTTCCAAAAAGTCATAAAGGGCATCCCCGCTCTCCAAAGTTCTCCCTTTCCACTGAGAAAGCTCCTTACACATATTAGTAAGCTCCTTATTTCCCTTCTCCCAGTCTGTATCTTCAGGAAACAAATCTCCCAGATTCCAGGTATTCTTCTCCTCCACTTGTTCTCTTGTCCTAATCTTCTCTTCCATAAACACACTCTCCTTCTCTCTGATTCCATTTTCATCTACAACAAATCCCCCATAACCTGCATCGTCACGGGGGATTTGTCATCATTTGTTCTATTTGTAACTATTCAGACCCCTCCCCATATATTCGCACTCGTCGTCCTTACGGACTCCAGTCCCGTGCTACGCACTAAGACTGCTCATATATGGGGAGGCAACTCTATTCGAGTGCCTATATAATGAAACAATCAGCTACTTTTATGCTAGCATAATGTATCTAATTGTTCCATTATATAGGGGTCTGAATGGTTACACTATTTACTTAAAAATTCATCGATTCCTGCTGCTGCTGCCTTACCGGCACCCATAGCAAGAATAACGGTAGCTGCACCTGTAACGGCATCTCCACCAGCATATACACCTTGCTTCGTAGTTTCACCGTTTTCTTCTTTGGCAACGATACAGCCCCATTTATTTGTATCCAATCCTTCTGTAGTAGAAGAAATCAATGGGTTAGGACTGGTACCTAATGACATGATTACAGTATCCACATCTAATACATACTCAGAACCTGCAACTTCTACCGGTCTTCTTCTTCCAGACTCATCAGGCTCACCTAATTCCATCTTAATAACCTTCATTCCACTTACATTTCCGTTGTCATCTACAAGAATCTCCTTTGGATTTGTCAATAGATCAAAGATAATTCCTTCTTCTTTTGCGTGATGTACTTCTTCCACACGGGCTGGAAGTTCTTCCTCGCTACGACGGTAAACAACATGCACTTCTGCTCCCAAACGCAATGCAGTTCTAGCAGCATCCATAGCTACGTTTCCGCCACCGACTACAGCAACCTTCTTACCACCTACGATAGGAGTTGCATAATCCTCTCTAAATGCCTTCATTAAGTTACTTCTTGTTAAGTATTCATTGGCAGAGAATACACCATTTGCGCTTTCTCCAGGAATACCCATAAACTTAGGAAGACCTGCACCAGAACCAACAAATACTGCGTCGAAGCCTTCTTCTTCCAATAATTCGTCAATCGTAGTTGCCTTACCGATTACCACATTTGTCTCGATCTTTACGCCAAGCTTCTTCACGTTCTCTACCTCAGCGGCAACAACAGTTCCCTTTGGCAAACGGAATTCAGGAATACCGTAAGATAATACTCCACCTGCTTCGTGCAATGCTTCAAAGATTGTTACATCATAACCCTTCTTTGCAAGCTCACCTGCACAAGTAAGACCTGCAGGGCCGGAACCGATTACTGCAACCTTCTTACCTTTCTTCTCAGTAGCAGCCTTTGGTGCCACATTGTTCTCTCTAGCCCAGTCAGCAACAAAACGCTCTAACTTACCAATAGAAACTGCTTCTCCCTTAATTCCACGCACACACTTGCACTCACACTGTGACTCCTGTGGACATACACGACCACAAACAGCTGGTAATGCAGAATACTGGCTGATTACATCATACGCACCTTCCATATTTCCATCCTGAACTTCCTTAATGAAGCTTGGAATGTCAATATTTACAGGACATCCAGTCACACATCTTGCATTCTTACAGTTCAAACAACGAGAAGCCTCTGCCTGTGCTTCCTCCATATTATATCCTAAACAAACTTCCTCAAAGTTTGTTGCTCTCTCCTTTGGATCCTGCTCACGCACAGGAACTCTCTTCATAACATCTACTTCGATAGCCATCTATGTTCTCCTTTCTGATTTCCGAGCAACGGATTAGTTTCCGCCGCAGCCACAACCACCATTCTTGTGTGTATCGCCTTCCTGAAGCTTCAACATTGCACGACCTTCTTCTGTCTTGTACATCTGCTGTCTCTTCATAGCCTGATCAAAATCAACCAAATGACCATCAAATTCAGGACCATCTACGCAGGCAAACTTCACTTCTCCGCCAACTGTCAAACGACATGCTCCACACATACCGGTTCCATCTACCATAATTGGGTTCATGCTGACAACAGTAGGGATTCCTAATTCTTTTGTAAGAATACATACAAATTTCATCATGATAACCGGTCCAATTGCGATTGCAAGATCATATGATTTTCCCTGATCATTGATTAAGTTCTTAATCTGATCATTTACATTTCCTTTGAAGCCATAAGAACCGTCATCTGTACATACATATGTGTTTTTCGCCACCTGTTTCATCTCATCTTCTAAAATAATAAGATCTTTGTTTCTAGCACCGATAATACAATCTACATCATATCCCTGTTCCTTCATCCACTTCACCTGTGGGTATACTGGAGCAGTTCCAACACCACCTGCTACAAACAATATCTTTTTCTTCTTTAATACTTCCGGATCCTCATCTATTAATTCAGACTTACATCCCAATGGACCAACAAAGTCACGGAACGAATCTCCTTCGTTATACTGAGCCATCTCCATTGTGGATGCACCTACTGTCTGAAATACGATCGTAACTGTACCAGCCTGGCGATCATAGTCACAAACAGTCAAAGGAATACGCTCTCCCTTTTCGTCCATCTTCACAATAACAAACTGCCCAGGATAACAATGTTTTGCTACTCTAGGCGCCTCAATGTCCATTAGCACAATATTATCTGCTAAAGCTCTCTTCTTCACAATTTTATACATGAACTTACCTCCGTTAATTCGTCTGCACACCTGTTCGTCTTTTATTCCATGTGCAAAAAACGATAAATTTTTGCAATATACACCACATTATATACGATACCAATCAAAATGTCTAGGTAATTAATGGTAAATTACAAACTTACATCTTGGGTATATTTTCCCAGCTTCTCCCGAAGCCGACCATATTTTTCATACATACCAAGCATTTGCGTTTCTGTTATTTCTCTTGCAGGTTCATATGCCTCTTTCAAAATATTGGCGTCCTGAAATACATCTGCCATCTTAAATTCCAGCAATCCACTTTGCCGAATCCCAAACAAATCTCCGGGTCCTCTCAATTCCAAATCCTTCTCCGCAATCAAAAACCCGTCATTGGACCGCCCCATAATTTCCATTCGTTCCTTTGTCTCTTTTCCTTCATGCCCTGTCATAAAAATACAATAGGACTGATAACTGCCTCTTCCTACCCGTCCACGAAGCTGATGTAACTGTGCCAGACCAAATCTTTCGCAATTTTCGATCATCATTACAGTGGTATTGGGAACATTAATCCCAACTTCCACAACTGTGGTGGATACCAAGACCTGTATTTCACCGGCAGCAAACTGTTCCATAATTGCATTCTTTTCTTTTGGTTTCATCTTACCATGGAGATAAGAAATGGAAATCCCAGGCGCTAACATAGATTTTAGTTGTTCCGTATAATCCATTACATTTTCTGCCTCAATATTTTCACTTTCCTCCACCATAGGACAGATTACATACGCCTGTCTTCCCTGTGCCACCTGTTTCTCAATAAAGTGATATGCCGTTGGCCTGTATCCGGTATTCACCACACAGTTTTTAATTGGAATTCGATTCCCCGGTAATTCGTCAATGACCGAAAGATCCAAATCACCATATAAAATAATTGCCAATGTTCGAGGAATCGGAGTTGCACTCATTACCATCACATGTACGCTTTCCCCTTTTCCTGCAAAATTTTCTCTTTGCTTTACACCAAATCGATGTTGTTCATCCGTAATAACCATTGCCAGATCTGCATATTCCGCCTTTTCCTGTATCAACGCGTGGGTTCCTACAATAATATCCACCGTATGCTCTTTCATTTTCTTGTAAACTTCCTGCTTCTCCTTTGCAGTCATAGAGCCTACCAACAACTCCACGCGGATTCCAAAAGGCTCTAACATTTCCACGAAACTATCCAGATGTTGTTTTGCCAACACTTCGGTAGGCACCATAATGGCACCCTGATGTCCATTTTTTGCCACCATTAACAATGCAAGTATGGCGATCACAGTCTTACCAGATCCCACATCCCCCTGAATCAATCGATTCATTACCTTGTCAGAACACAAATCCTGCTTTACCGCCTCCCAGGTACGAAGTTGCGCGCCAGTCAGTTCATATGGAAGCTGTTCCAATAATTGGTCACAGGCTTCCTGTTCTTTCATTTGGTACAAGCTCTCCCTTTTTTCTTTTTTCTCTTTCAAGAGGTTCAATGCCATAGCAAACAAGAAGAATTCATCAAATACCACTCGTCTTCGTGCTTCTATCATCTCTGCCTTATCTTTCGGGAAGTGAATTCCCCGTATGGCTTTTTTTCTTTCTATGAGCTGGTATTTCTTTCGAATTTCCATAGGAAGGTAATCCGTTTCCAACTCTCCTTCTTTTAGTACATTAGAAACTGCCTTGCTAATGGCATTGTTGGTCACTCCGGCAGTCAATGGATACACTGGCTGTAATTTATCCAACTTATTATAGAACTGCTCTTTTGTCAGCATTTGTGGTTGTTCCATCACCAACAAACCATTTTTCCGAATCACCTTTCCCCGAAAAATATAACGGGTTCCAGAATGCAATGTTCCCATCAAAAACGGCATATTAAACCAGGACAAACGAAGGGTACCGGTTCCATCCTGAATACTGCAGCTTAATATTTTAAGATTGCGAACCTGCTTTATTTTAGGCAGAGCTTCCAACACCCCTTCTATGGCACTCACTTCCCCCTCCACCAGATCTCTGATTGGACAGATTGGTTTGTACACATCATAATTTCTTGGATAATGCTCCAGCAAATCTCCAACAGAATAAATATTCAATTTACGAAATTTTTCTTGGGCCTTCTCTCCAATTCCCTTTATCTCCAATATGGAATCTTCTTCTCTCATCTCCACATCTCCTAAAAAAGAAGCCATCGACCAATGTCAATAGCTTCTCTCATCTATTTCATACGATATTTTTCCTGTACACAGAACAAATTGTACAAGCCCACTTCAATCCCCTATATCCCTCGCTCAAAAAAGACTTTCTCTATAGGACGAACTTTCCTATAGAGCAAAGAGGATTGTATATGGAACCTTCTTATTCTACTCCACTGATAAAATATAATAGTACACTGGCTGTCCACCAAACTGAACGTCAATGTCTACATCCGGATAGCTCTCTGCAATCTGATCTGCCAAAACATTGGCATCCTCTTCTGTCACACCATCCCCATAGAATACAGAAACTAATTCCGAATCCTCATCAATCATGCCAGAAAGTAGTTCAATAGTAGTAGCAGGAATTTCTTTTCCTACTGCCTCAATGCCTGCATCACCAATACCCATAATATCATCAATGTGGATTTCCTTACCATCAATAGAAGTATCTCGAACTGCATACGTAACTTGTCCGGTCTTCACATTCTTTATTTCCTCAATCATCTGCTCTGCATTCTCTTCTGCTGAAACACCTTCCATATAATTGATAACTGCTGTAATTCCCTGAGGAATCGTCTTAGTAGGGATTACAATGACCTTCTTGTCCTCTGTAAGTTCTGCAGCCTGCTCTGCTGCCAAAATAATGTTCTTGTTATTTGGCAAAATAAAGATGGTCTCTGCATTTACCTTTTCGATTGCATTGAGCATATCTTCCGTACTTGGATTCATGGTCTGACCACCTTCAATGAGATAATCCACTCCTAATCCCTTAAAGATCTCACTCAATCCATCTCCTACGGATACGCTGATAAATCCGCAAGGCTTCTTTGGTCCCTGATCCTTCTCTTCTTCCTGTGCCGCTTTCTTCTCTGCTTCCTTAATTACTTTTTCGCTGTGCTCAAGTCGCATATTATCAATCTTCATATTGCTCAAAGCACCGTAGGTCAATGCTCTTTGAATTGCAAGTCCTGGATCATTTGTGTGAACGTGAACTTTCACTACTTCATCATCCGCAACCACTACTACACAATCACCAATGCCACTGAGATATTTCTTAAAATCTAACTCATCTTCCATAGTGAAGCTCTTCTCAAGCATTATGATAAATTCCGTACAATAGCCAAACTTAATATCCGCAGTGGATACTTCACTGGAATCCATAGTAGATGCCACTTTCTTTACCGGTTCAGCCTTCAAACTTTCAAAATCAACCTCATTGCCCATCAGGACATCAAAGCATCCTTCTAATACGGTAACAAGACCCTGTCCACCGGAATCCACAACACCGGCTTCCTTTAACACTGGCAACATATCCGGAGTCTGATCCAAAACTTCCTTCATATGTTTGAGTACTACACCACAGAACTCCTTCACGTCGTCTGTCTCAAATGCATACTCAACCGCCTTGTCCGAACCGCCCTTTGCAACCGTAAGAATCGTACCTTCCTTCGGTTTCATAACTGCCTTATATGCAGTATCTGCTGCCTTCTCAAATCCCTTTGCCAATACAGGAACCGTAAGTTCTGTCTCTCCCGCAATCCCTCTGGTAAATCCTCGGAACAACTGGGATAAAATAACACCTGAGTTACCTCTGGCACCTCTCAAAGATCCACTGGAAATAGCTTTTGATAAATTCTCTATGGTAGGTTCTTCAATGGCTGCAACCTCTTTTGCTGCCGCCATTATTGTCATCGTCATATTGGTACCGGTATCACCATCCGGAACCGGAAACACATTCAACTCATTTATATATTCTTTTCTCGCCTCGATATTCTTTGCACCAGCAATGAACATTTTCTGAAGCATTGCCGCATCAATGGCTTTGATACTCACAATCTCGTCCTCCTTAATTCATTCATCAACGATTTGTAACTATTCAGAGCCATGCAAATTTACATTTTGTGAATGCTTGCATTCAAACAAAATCGTAAATTTATATGGCGAAATAACCACATGAACAAAAGGAAATCTGCATAGCAGCGATTTTGCGAATGGGATTCTAAATAGTTACAATGATTTTCACTTTTGTATATTAATAAAATTAATCAACCACTCTCACACCTTCTACATAGACGCTGATCTTCTCAACTTCCATGCCAGTGAATGCTTCTACTTTATATTTCACATTATCGATCAAATTCTCACATACTGCTGAAATACTCACTCCATATGCAACAATAATATGAAGACCGATCTTTAACTTATTATTCTCATCTACAACTACATTTACACCATGGCTTACACTTTCTTTTTTTAAAAGCTTTACCAAGCCATCTTTCATATTAACTGAGGCCATACCAACAATACCAAAATTCTCTATTGCTGTAGAACCTGCATACTTTGCCATAACTTCATTGTCTATTAGTACTTCACCATTTGCATTTGTAATATGTCCCTTCATAATCTATATACCCTTTCTATCTTTAAGATAGCGCCCAAATCGCATAAGGGAATTCTGGGTCCTTTCTTCTATATTCTCCCTTACGCACTAAAT
This sequence comes from Lachnospiraceae bacterium, assembly GCA_045124315.1. GTDB lineage: Bacteria > Bacillota > Clostridia > Lachnospirales > Lachnospiraceae > CAG-411. The sequence continues at coordinate 2,623 of JBGVLO010000131.1, read as the reverse complement.
TTCTGACCCAGTATCCGAGTCAAAGTGTATACCCATTCCATACCTATATACACTACTTCAATGTTTTTACACATACCTTAGTATAACTGATTTAAGCAACGATTTCCACCTTTATTTTTTCCGGTTCCTTTCGTTCACATTCCTTGTTACAGTTCACAGGTATGTGAACTGTAACGGATTTGGGCAATGCTGCGCATGAAAAATTGCCCAAATCTGCACACGGTAAACTTTCATACGGAATTTTCGGTACCGAAAATTCCTACCTGTGAACAGTAGCCATTCCATCCGTTCCTTTGTACCTATGCTATAGTGAATTATCGTTCATCTTCTAGTTCCCTCTTCATATACTATGTTATACTGATTTAATTTTCAGGCACCTGCTTTCTTTGGCAAAATGAGGTGGTAAAATGAAACAACTTTTAGGATTTATCTTTTTTTGGATTGCAGTTGGGATGATTATTATGTTTTTTTTATCAAGCTTTTTCTTTCAAATTTTTATAATCATCGCACTACTAATCTTGTCCTATAATCTATTTTTTTGTTAACTGTTCAGAGGGTGCAACCCCAAATACAATCGGGTAACATAAAGAAAACCCAGTTCACTGAACTGGGTTCTCAAAAATCAATTACGCACGCTCTACTAAACCTGACTTCAAGCAAGAAGTACAAACATACATTTTCTTTGCTGCACCATTAACCTTAACTTTTACAGATTTTACGTTAGATTTCCACATCTTGTTACTTCTTCTATGTGAGTGACTCACCTGGATACCAAAGTGAGCTCCTTTTTCACAAATTGCACATTTAGCCATTAAAAGCACCTCCTTACGCTTATTATGCACATCTATTTGTGATATGCATCAAACAAAAGTTATTCTAACAAAGAATGAAATAAAATGCAAGCAAAATTTTATTTTTCTCCATTCTTGTGGTCATTTGTCTCAAAATCCTTTGTATAATCGTGGTTTTCTTCCTTTCCCACTAAGAATTTATTCACAAAATCCGGTACCATATCTAAAATTTTTGTAATACCATCCTGATTTTTCACATTAACAAGTTTGGTGGTTCCATTTTGAATGACCAAAACTGCACTTGGCTGCATGTTACCTCCCATACCGCCGGCTGCATTATTTTTTTTCTTATCCTGGTTGGAGAAGGCGCCAGCCCCCACACCAAAACTTACATCTACTAAGGGAAGAATAATGGTTCCGTCATCAAACTTCACTGCCTCCCCTACTACTGTCTTTGTGCTCATAAAACTGTCTAACCCCTGAAACAAAGCCTCAACAGTTTCCCCTAATTCATTTTTCATATCTGCCATTTTTATTTCCTCCTTACCTTCTCAAAATTAACTTTTAGCTTTTTAAAATCTTCATTCAACCACACTTTTAGAAAACACTTAAGCAGAACAAATCCATACAACCTGCCCTTTGCCTGTATCTTTCCTTCCAGAACCTCTTTTTCAAAATCAGGCTCAATCCGAGGTAAATTTCCTACCAACCCATACAATATGGACAACGCCGCTAATGCCTTTCCAGTAGATGCCGGATTGTCCAGCCCAAAATGAAGGTATCCCTTCCATCTCCTAGGCCAAATATGAAGTAACAATCCCTTACCATGAGTCTTTAGCAACTGAATTCCCTTTTGATTTTCCTTGTCATTCCAGAAATCTATATATTTTGTAACAGGCTGTAATACCTGAGATTTTTTTTCTTTTAGGTTGCGTAACATGTGCAGGCATTTTTCCTTCAAATTCCCCACACACAATGGAACTTCTTTTATAAAATCCCAAATTTTCTTCACCTTTTGGAAAATGCCAGAACCCTCATGTTCTGTGCTCCCTTCCTCTGTTTTCTTTTCTCCATCTGCGTTTTTTTTGCTTTTTTCTTCCTCTTCCTTCCGCTCCTCATCTGCAATGTCTTCGCTTTTTTCTTCCTCTTCCTTCCGCTCTACATCTGCTCTGTTTTTGCATTCTTCGTTGTTTTCACGATTTTCAATCTCTGCTTTTCCTTCGTCAAAAGACTCTTCCAATGGAGCATGCTTCTCCTCTATCTCCACCGATTCTAATTTCGGCTTTTTTTCTGTTTTTTTCTCCCCATTGGTATCTTTTTTTTCTTTTTTTGGCCTCTTGGAATCGGTTTCTGTCGGCTCCGTTTCCTGATCCTCTTCTTCTCTCTCACTCTTCTTTATACGAAATCCCAAAATTCGAAGAGTTGTAACAAGCTCCTCTTTATATTCCCACACAACCGAAAGCAGCGGAAAAACCCACGTCACTCGAACTTTTACATGCACATCTTCCTCCACTTTTTTATGGGCATTTATGGCATACCGGACAGGAGAAAACAAAACAAGAAGAACTGCCAATAAAACTAAGCCAATCACAATCAATAACAGTATTCCAATTATTTTTAATATCCATACTAAAATAGGCAAGCAGTCTCCCCCTTTCTTTTTCCTACCGTTTTCCCGATATTATGACGCGGAGGCCACCCCCAACTATGATACCCACGGATTGTTCCGTACTTCGTACTCCCACAATCCTACAAAAAATTCGCATATCGTGGTACTTGCGTCCCACTTTTATGCTCATCTTTTGGCGGGTCCCAAGGACATTCACCCACAA
>JBGVLO010000130.1:0-50496 GCA_045124315.1 Lachnospiraceae bacterium | reverse complement strand
CACCATCGGAAATACATTTTAGTTTGTATGTCACGCCACCTATCTTTACTGTAGCCATCCTGAGGTGACCCCAAAAAGTTAGAGTTTTTGGGGACACCTCAGGATGAGTTCCCCGCTTTCCTGTTCTTCTTCATCCAGGTGCAGTTCCTGTTCCCCTATGATGAGAAAAACGATTCGGACAAAGGCGGACATTAACCATTTCGGCAATGGTTCCCTGGACATCAGGATCAGCCAGATATCCTCTCTTACGCTCATCTGCTCGATTAACTGCCCGCAGATAGTCTTTTCCTCCCGACTTTCTAATACATGCAAATCATCTATTACGAAAATCATCTGGGCATTTTCTTTTTTCTCTGCCTTCTCCATCTCTTTTTGTGCGATGCCTGCAAGCTCCTCTATTGCGGTATCAGCCATGTGGATATAACAGTACCGTCTTCTGGCAAGAAAATCCTCCACAAAGGAAGTCTTGCCGGAACCGGTTGTGCCATGGATATATACGGTCTGATGACTATTTTGGGCAGCCCTCATTCTCTCCCATGCAGCCTGCGGACGCACATAATGTTCGTCTGTTTGGTGCAAATATATCAACCCCCTTTTGCTGATACTGAGCAATCCCTCAATGTTAATATACATATATTTCCATATCTTATTTCCTTATACACGATATGGTGTGAAATAGTAAACTAGCCAAAAGGATAGACTTTTTTCATTTGACGATGTTTTTCCATAAAATTCATGGTAATGTTCGTCCGAAAAATCGGTACGGAATTTTACTTCGTGGTAATGATCCTGTTTATCCTTTGTGTACATGGCCTCTCCAGTTACCGTACAGAATCTGTGATTATGGCAGTCGCAGCATTCTCGAAAGACTCTGGTACTTCCTGTCAGCTCGTGAATATGTTTTTGTTTACCGCATTTGCATGGCTCAGTATTCATAATGAAAACCTCTTTTTTTCTTTTTTCTATCCTATGCAAGATTAGAAAAACGGTGAAACCGATTAAACTCTATTTTCTGTGATACTATTCAGCAACCTTTAAATGTGGTATGATAGAAAGAAAAGTTTCAAATTGATAAGCTTTTACAGATACATTTTAGAGGGGGTATATTATGTATTACTATTGTTTATACGGTTTGTCCATTGCAAGCGATCTTGCTTTTTCTCAACTCACCAGCATATCCGAAGACGAAGCAAATCAACAGCCGGATCAGCTGATACATGTCTGCAAAAGTCCTATATCCACAGACATTTCCCATACCAAATCCGGGTATTTTTATATTGGTGAGAAGCGAAGTTATTTACACAATGATCACATTTTTATGGAAATCTGCAACGGAACGACCATTCACTACGAGACAGAACCCAATTGTAACTTGGAATATGTAAGATCCTTTCTCTTAGGATACGGCATGTCTATGTTGTGTCTTCAAAGAAATATCCTCACCTTTCATTGCAGCGCCATAGAAAAAGGCGGATATGCCTATTTGATTTCCGGTGAGAGCGGTTGCGGAAAATCAACCCTCACAGGTAAATTGCTACAACAAGGCTGCGGATTTCTGGCGGACGATATTGCCGCTGTTTTGTTTGAGGGCGAGCAGCCAATCATCCCTCCAACCTTTCCATATCAGAAACTTTGCAGGGACGCAGCCCTTTCCCAGGGCTATGATCCGAAGGACTTAATCTATATTGACGAGGAAAAAGATAAATTTCTGGTTCCTATGCATGAGCTTGCCATTTCCCATCCTATTCCCTTTCATAGTTTTGTTTATCTCTTTGTCCACAATGGAAAAGAGCTTATCTATGAAAAGTTAGAGGGAATGGACAAATTTATACAGCTTATCGAGAATCAATTTCTTCGCCACTTATTAGGAGAGCGAAAATTCGCCCCTTCCATCGGACAATGTTGCCTGAATATTGCAAAAGAAATTGAAGTTCACGTAATCGGAAGACCAAGAAACAGCTACGTTGTTGATGAAATCTGCCACATTTTTGACAGTCAAATCTTTCATGATACCAGGGTCAAAAGGACTGAACTCACTTGAGGTTGCTTTAACGTAAGTGAACATCCTTGGAACCTTCCAAAAGAGGCTCTACAATCCATGGGTATTATAGTTAGTTTTTTAGCACCAGTATCATTATTAAAAATTGTTACAATTTTTTAAAGGGAGGATTTGCCTATGTCTGCTATTTGGGGAATTTGTACCACTAAACCAGAGAAAAATATGTGTTCAATTATGGAAACCATGGCAAGCCTGTTTGAGACTCGATGCAAATTGGATCGAACTCAACATAAAATATTGTCCCATGCAGGCTTCTCCTGTGGTCTCCAGTTTATAACCAAAGAGGCTCCTATGGAGTTGTTGCCCATCCATGATAAGGAGCAAAAACTGTTGTTTACTGCTGATTGTATACTTGACAACCGGGAAGAACTGCTGGCCGCTCTGCACATTGAGGATCCATCCACACCAGACGGTTCTATTGCATATGCTGCTTATTTGAATTACGGACTGGACTTTCTCAAAAAGCTCCGTGGTTTATTTTCCATTGCAATTTATCATGAAGATACCGACACGTTGTATATTGCAACGGATCCCTTATCCCAGAGAAGTCTTTATTACTACAGTACAAAAGAGAGTTTCTGCTTTTCCACATTGATCGATCCCATTCGAAAAGTTCATCCACATATTCCAAAGAATGAGCTTTATCTCAAAGATTTTTTACTAGCTCCCGGAATGTTGCCAAACGTATTTCCTGGTGATACCCCCTACCAGGGAATTTATCAGATGCTCCCAGGACACTATCTGACCTGGTGCAATGGAACGCTTTCTTCCCACTGTTACTGGAACCCACAAAAGGATCTAAAAAAACATCCTATAAAAAATGCTGCTACCTGCAAAAAGCAGTTTATTAAGGTATATGGTTCCTGTGTCACTTCTGCACTTCGCACTAATGGAGAGACTGCCATTTGTTTGAGCAGCGGCTTCGACTCTTCAAGTGTTGCGGCCTTGGCATCACAGGAACTGCAAAAAGAATCCAAAACTCTCTATTCTTTTACCTACGTTCCATACGAACATCCCAGCAACAAAGAAATGGACTATTTTATTTTAGATGAAACAGAACTGGTAAAAGAGCTTATAAAACTTTACCCAAACATCTCTGCGGAATTTTTGAACAATGAGGGCAAACACTGTTTTGAGGATTTTGACCGTATATTGGAAATTCTTGAAATTCCTTTCAAGGCTTTTGTCAATTTTCCAAACTTATTTGAAATTTATAACCAAGCCAGAAAAAAAGGATGTAAAGTCGTGTTAAATGGCCAGTTTGGTAATTCCACCGTTTCCTATGGAGATATCCAAACAACCTTGTATGATCTGTATCGTCACAAGAAATGGTTCTCTTTTTATGGCTATCTAAGTGGTTACTGCACAAAAACCGTTCCGCAAAGCAGGAAACAGGCATTGAAAGAAATGCTTGCCTATTTTAAACACGCGGATCAATGCTATAAACAAACCAGAGAACTAAAACAAGAAATATCCAATCCTTTTCTTACTAAGAAAATTTTACAGGATTATTCTTTCTCTGAGCGTTTTGAGAAAGTGGCAGATTTACTCAAATACCAAGATCTACCTGAACTAAGAGAACACCGTCTGAAAAGTTTGTTTTCGCCAAATCCTTATATGTTTATCGGCGCTTACGAAACAAAACTTGGCCTGGCAAGTGGTGTTGTCATAAGAGATCCTACCCGAGATTTACGCATGTTAGAATTTTGTTGTTCTGTACCATTAGAATACTTTACACACAAAGGAATCGTCCGCTGGCTGATGCGTGGTGCTATGAAAGACTATTTCCCTTCCTCCTACATTTCGGTCTGGCCTCGTTATGGCTTACAAAATGCAGATTGGCATCTACGCATTTTAAAGGACTGGCCTACTATTCGAAAGAGATACGAAAAATTGTTAGACCAAAATGAAATCCCAGATTATTTTTCCAAATCAGATATTGAAAAATTTTTAAATGAGGTGGACCAGGCACTGGAAGACAGTCTTACAGACCATAACGAACTAGAAACACCTTTGACCTTCTTGTCATTCCTTTTGGTCGCTCATGAATTTAATATAAAAAGGTAGCTATTCAGAAACCTATATAATGGGACAATTTGATATGTTATGCTCGCATATAAGTAGCTGATTGTTCCATACAGCAACCATTAATTCTAACAAATTCTTACAATTTAATTCATTCCCTTCCATTTTTGTTAGAATATGGTAAAATTCATTTGTAACAAACCAATGTATTCTTATTGGAAAGCTCCTTTTTTCTTGGAGCCACTTTCAAATTATTAATTTGAAAAATGAGAATTCAATAAATAGGAGGTAACGCAATGAAAAAATGGCAAACCCCAACAATCCAAGCATTAGACATCAATCGCACTGAACATAACTGGACAGGAATTTATAAAGATGGCGGCTATATCGGAGATGGAATTATTTCCGGACACTTATCATGGGATAAACCGAACGAAGCTCCTGGCAATGAGCCTGCTGCTACGACAGCTCCTACTGCTGCTCCATCCGCAACTGATAGCCCTTGGGTTGGAAAGTTATCATAACACAACTAAGCTTAAGGTACAAAAAGAGGAAGCAAAATCATACGAATGTTTTTGCTTCCTCTTTTCTTTTCCCAACAATTCAGAGCGCACGTCTGAATATCTGGCATTTTTTCCATTACTCCTCTAACGATTTATTTCTTTGCAAATATCTCCTTAAATGCTTTTACATTCTCCGCAGTGTTTTCACCAAATACCGCAGAACCAGCAACTAAAATATTTGCTCCTGCATCCATGATTTCTTCCACATTGTCAAGCTTCACACCGCCGTCTACCTGAATATCCACGTTCAAGCCTCTTTCATCGATCATTTTCTTTAATTGTTTGATTTTCTCAAGAGAATATGGAATAAACTTCTGTCCTCCAAATCCAGGATTGACACTCATGATCAATACCATGTCTAACTGATCCAGGATGTAATCTAACACGCTTAATGGGGTAGCCGGATTTAATGCCACTCCAACCTTCAAGCCTAATTCTTTTACCGCATTTACCGTGCGATCCAAATGCTGGCACGCCTCTGCATGAACGGTAACCAAATCTGCCCCTGCGTCCTTAAAATCCTGCAAATATCTTCCCGGCTCATCAATCATCAAATGCACATCAAATACACATTTGGACTGTTTGCGAATGGATTTCATAATGGGCATACCAAAGGAAATACTTGGGACAAAACTTCCATCCATCACATCAATGTGCACATACTCTGCTCCTGCCTGCTCAATAGTGGCAATTTCCTGTCCTAACTTAGAAAAATCTGCTGATAAAATTGAAGGTGCTAACTTATACATATTTTTACCTCTTTCTATTTGTATGTTTTTTTCTTATCTTTTAGTTCTTCATAAAACGAAACATAATTGTCATATCTATTCTGCTGAATTTTCCCATCCTGCACCGCTTCTTTCACCTGACATCCCGGCTCATGAACATGTACACATCCCTGGAATTTGCACATGCCCTCATAGGCTTCAAACTCCGGATAATAATAACGAAGTTCCTCTTTTTCCATATCCGTCACATAGAGAGACGTAAATCCCGGTGTATCCATAATATAACCAGAGTCCTTCCATTCAAACAATTCCGAATGTCTGGTAGTATGTTTTCCTCTTTCAATCTTCTGACTGATCTGTCCAGTCTCCATGTTAGCATGAGGCATCAAAAAATTGATCATAGAGGATTTTCCTACTCCTGAAGGACCTGCAAAAACAGTCGTATTATTCTGCAGCAACTGTTCTATGTCCTCCATGCCGATGTGTTCTTTTACACTGGTAAAAACCACTTTATAATGCTCTTCGTAAATCCTTCGCAACTGTTGCTGTTCTTTCTCCGTAACCAGATCACATTTATTAAAACAAATGACGGTATCTACTCCATTTTGTTCCATGGTAACCAGAAAACGATCCAATAAATTCAAATTTGGTGCAGGCTTTGCACTGGCAAAAATCACTACCATCTGATCAATATTGGCAACTGCAGGTCGGATCAAGCTGTTTTTCCGCTCTTCTACTTTTTCAATATTCCCAAGCTTCTTTTCTTCATCCAACACTGCAATTTCCACATTGTCCCCTACTAAAGGTTTCAATTTTTTATTTCGAAATACGCCTTTTGCTTTACATTCATACAGGCCATTCTCACCGGTATGAACATAATAAAAGCCAGCAATCCCTTTTACGATCTTTCCTCTCATTAGTCTGTTACCTTCTCAAATGTTACGGAAATCGGGCCACCAACCAATTCACCGTCCAAATATACATATAACTCACCGGTATTTTCGCTCTTTCCTTCAAAGCTTGGAAGTCTAAGTGGGAAATCGCCTAAACTCTGACTTTCCTCGTATATGGTAGTACTTGTTCCATCCTGCTTCAAAATACATTTGATGATTCCAGTCTGGTCTTCTGTCTCAAATGGATTTTCGGAAATGGTTACATTTGATGCTACATAACGAGGCTTCTTCCCGTTACTAATGGTAACCGAAATTTTGGTTCCCTTTTCCACTTTACTTCCTGTAGAAGTATCCTGTGCAATGATTTTTCCGCTTTCTACCGTATCATCATACTGGAAGGTATTCTCTGTGGATAACTCCAACCCGCGTTTCTGCAATGCTTTCTTAGCTTCAGCTTCTGTCATACCACTTAAGCTTGGAACTTCCACTTTCGTATCTTCCGGTCCCTTACTGATATACAAGGTAATGGTATCTCCCTTAGCAGCCTGTGCTCCTGCTACCGGACTGGTCTTGATTACTTTTCCTTTTTCTACTTCCTCACTGTTCACATAAGATGTACTTACTGCAAATCCCTGTGCCTTTAAAGTAGAACTAGCACTGGCTTCATCTCTTCCCACTACATTTTCCACTGCAATTTTATCTGAGCCGGAACTTACAGTCAACTGAATCATCATATCCTCTTCGATTTCTGTACCTTCTTCTACACTCTGTTCCACAATATACCCAGCCTCTACCGTGTCAGATGGCACTTCTGTAGAAGTAACCAATAAGCCCATATTTTCCAAATCTTCTTTTACTTTGTCAAATTCTAAGTTTGTAACATCCGGTACTTTCTGTTTTTCCACCACTGGCTCTTCTGTTACCACAGGTGTAGCAGTTGCTTCCAAACTGCTGTTAGGCTCCGTCACTCCACTAAAACAGCCACTAATCTTCACAATAATAAATACAACAATAAATACGATTAGAATCGCTGCTAATACTCCACCAATTCCCATAAGCTTTTCTAATGCAGGCTTTACATCGTCGTCATCCTCATCGTCGTCATCCTCGTATTCTTTGGCTTTTGCCTTAACTTTTTCTTTCTTCATAACAGGCTTCTCCACTGCTGCCTTCTCCACATTCCTCTCAGATTCATGATTGATCGGAGCTCTCTGTGCCTGTTTGATCTGTTCCAAATCTTCCGGCGAGAAATTGATGGTTGGAGAATCTGCTACTGCTGCCGGATTCATAATCTGTACATATCTTCCATCCGGATTGGTCAAAGATTTCTTCAAATCTGCAATCAACGCCGAAGCAGATAAATAGCGATGTTCCGGCTTCTTTTGCATACATTTTTGTACAATCTTATCCAGACTGACCGGAATCGATGGTTCGATATCGCGAAGTGGTACCGGCTCTTCCTGCAAATGACACAATGCAACAGACACCGTATTATCTCCAATAAAAGGCACTCTTCCTGTCAGCATCTCATACATAGTAACACCTAAAGAATAAATGTCACTCTTCTCGTCACTAAATCCTCCTCGCGCCTGTTCTGGTGATAAATAGTGCACGGACCCCATGGCATTGGATGTAATGGTATCGGATGTCACTGCTTTTGCAATACCAAAATCGGTAACCTTAACCTTTCCTTCTCGAGAAATAATAATGTTTTGTGGCTTTATATCGCGATGGATAATGTGATTGCTATGGGCAGCTTCCATTCCCTGTGCAATCTGAATGGCGATTCCCACGGCTTCTTTCACATCCAAGCGTCCTTTTCTCTCAATGAAGCTTTTCAGGGTAATCCCTTCCACCAATTCCATAACAATATAGTACATATCTTCCTCATCGCCTACATCGTACACATTGACGGTGTTTGGATGAGATAATCCTGCAGCAGACTGGGCTTCTGCACGGAACTTTTCTACAAACTTAGTGTCTCCACTAAACTCAGCTTTTAGCACTTTAATTGCTACATAACGATTTAATCTATGATCTTTTGCCTTGAATACATCTGCCATACCACCGCTGCCAACTTTGTCGATAATCTCGTAGCGGTCGCTTATAAACATTCCCGGTCGTATTATCATCTTAATCCTCCATTCACGCTCTCATAATATAGAATATGAGGGACATTTGAAATTTCCCCTCAATTGATCGAATCACTGTGCAATTCAAACTTTATGAATACCTTTTCTTTTGAAAATACATTATTCTATTTATATTTGAATTAAAACTATGCCAATGTTGTCCTTTCCACCATTGGCATTGGCTGCTCGAACCAACTCATTTCCAGCAGCTTCTAAATTTGTTTTTTCTTTGATAATACTTAATATTTCTTCGTCATCAAGCATGTTCGTTAAACCATCTGTGCACAGGAGCAGCACATCCTCTTCCTTCACTTCCAATTCAAAGAAATCTGCCTGCACAATTGCAGATGTGCCAATGGCACGGGTGATTACATTTTTATTGGGATGACTTTTTGCATCTTTACGTTCCAGATCTCCACTTCGAATCATCTCTTCTACTAAAGAATGATCCTCTGTAATCTGATGAATTCCATCCCGAATCAAATATGCTCTGGAATCACCTATATTGGCAATATACACTTCTCTTCCAATCACTGTAGCTGCAACCATTGTTGTTCCCATTCCGTACAGTGTCTCCTCTTTTTCTGCATCACGAAACACAGCCATATTGCCTTCCTGTATTGCAGCTTCTAATATAGAAATAGGAGAACGCAACCGACTATTCTTAACTGCATTCGCCACTGTTTCCACGCACAATCTGGACGCATAATCACCAGCCTGATGGCCACCCATACCGTCCGCAACAAGAAATAAATTTGACAATTGCCCAACGGGGTTGTCATAGCAAAAAACATAATCCTGATTGACTTTTCGCACGCTACCAATATCAGTTATGGAAAACGTCTTCATGGATTTCCTCCTCTTTTTTCTTCATATAACTTCTTCTTAGCTGTCCACAGGCAGCATCGATATCCCTGCCCATTTCCCTTCTAATAGTAACATTTATTCCTAAATTTTCAAGAGTATTTTTAAATTTTTGCACAAAGGCAGGTGTGGAATCCTTATAGTTTCTCTCCTTAATTGGATTGACTGGAATTAAGTTCACATGACAGTTTTTGCCTTTCAGCAATGCGCCCAGTTCTCTGGCGAATTCTTCACTATCGTTCTCTCCCTGTACCAGACTATACTCAAAGCTTACCCTTCGACCTGTTTTTTCAAAATAGTAGTCACAGGCCGCCAAAACTTCCTTGATTGTATATTTGTTGGCTATTGGCATCAGTTTTTTTCTTGCCTCATCATTTGGTGCATGCAGGGAAATTGCAAGAGTAATATGTAACTGTTCCTCTGCCAGTTGCCGGATACGTTCTACAATTCCACAAGTAGATACGGTTATGTTTCTTTGACCAATGTTGTAGCCTTTGTCATCTGTAAGCATTCGAACAAACTTTACAAAATTATCATAATTGTCCATAGGCTCTCCGGTTCCCATAACGACTACATTGGATACCCGTTCTCCCGAGATATTCTGGATGGCATAAATTTGTCCTAACATTTCTGAGACCGTCAGATTTCGCTCTAATCCTCCCAAAGTCGATGCACAAAAGTTACATCCCATTCGGCATCCTACCTGAGAAGAAATACAAACACTATTTCCATGTTTGTATTTCATCAATACACTCTCAATCACACTGCCGTCTTTCAGTGCAAACAAAAATTTTGTTGTTGCATTATCTTTGGAAACCAGCTTCTCCAGCATAGTGGTCTGTGCAATGTAACTTTTTCCTTCCAATTTCTGCTGTAAAGCTTTCGAGATATTCGTCATTTCTCCAAAAGACATTGCTGCCTTCTTATGCAACCATTCGTAAATCTGCTTCCCACGAAAAGGCTTCTCTCCCATTTCCGTCATAAACTCTATTAATTCTTCATAATTTAAGGATTTAATGTCTATTTTTTCCATTAACGTATTCCTTTCTCTCCACATTTCCCGTTCTTCTCATTACTATTTCATACACTTATTTCCTGAAAAATCCAGCATAGCATAATGCCAAGAACTACCGGTCAGCCAAAACCTTAAATCTACATAAAAAGAAACCATCGGTTTTGTGAACTCCAGGCAATAACTGCAAGTATCCATCTTTGGTGGTACTGCTCTTTAGGGAAGCCGGAAGATATGGATCCATGCTATCCAGACGCAAACCAAGTTCACTTTCTATCCAGCGCATATTTTGTTCATTTTCTTCCTCATTTACTGTACATGTACTGTAGATCAATGTTCCACCTGGTTTTACATAGGAAACTACCGTCTTAAGAATTTCCCTCTGTAATGCTGCAAGCTCCTTTATACTATCCGGGCTGGTCTTATATTTTATATCGTTTTTCTTCCCCATAACACCCAGTCCGGAACATGGAAGATCTGCAATTACCACATCCGCTTTTTCTATATACTCCTTATCCCATTCCCTTGCATCCCAAACTTTCATATCCATATTGGTATATCCTAATCGTCGGCAGTTTTCTTCTATTTTTTCTACTTTACGCTCACTTACATCTCTAGAGCTTACCATTCCTGTTCCCTTTAACAAATCCGCAGCATGAAGGCTCTTTCCCCCCGGTGCGGCGCACACATCTACTACAGTCTGATCCGGTTTGATATCCGCAACCAGACCAACCAGCATAGAGCTTTCATCCTGTACCGTGAATTTCCCTTCCTGAAAAGCCTTTAATTTCTGAAGATAATCGTACCCGCTGATTCGCAATGCACTGTCCACATATGCACCGGATTCTACGGTAACACCTGCCTGTTCCAGTTCTTCCCGCAACTGTTTCACTGAATTTTTTTGTAAGTTGCAACGAATGGTGGTTGGACGGTCTGCAAAGCCAGCCTGCAGCATTCGCTCAGTCTGTTCCATCCCATACTGAGCAACCCACAATTTTACGATCCACTCTGGCATGGAATAGGTTACACTCAAATATAAAAATGGCTGTTTTTCCTTATCAGGATAGGAAATATTGTCCAAATTTCTGCTTATGTTACGAAGAACCCCATTCACAAATCCTTTTAGATTTTGAAAGCCTTTCTTTTTTGCCAGTTTTACTGCCTCATTACAGGCTGCACTGGCTGGTACCTGCTTCATATACATGAGCTGATACACACCCATTCGCAATATATTTCGAATAACCGGCTTCATCTTCTTTACCTTCACCTTGGAAAATTCATTGATGACATAATCCAATTCCAGCATCCGCTCAATGGTTCCCTCACACAATCTGGTCAGAAATGCCCTTTCCTGTTTTTCCAAATACTGATATACATTCAGCACCTGTGGAATAACCACACTACTATATTCCTTTTCTTCTACTACCTTCATTAAAATTTCCAATGATAACTGGCGTATATTTACCTCAGACATAAATTCTTCTCCATTTCTTTTCACTTACTATGAAAGTGTTGACAGCGGGTTTTCATATGTTTATGCTTGCATGTAACATTTTAGGTGTCGCTCACAGCAAGCATATCTGTTTGAAAGAGTACTGTATGAACAGCCGAAAGGCTTTCTTAGGAAATGTGCTTACCATTCCTCTGATCACACAGTTCCAGAAAGCCTTAACTATTTCGTGCTATCATTTTTTAATCTCGACGATTTCCACCAAATAAAATAATCAGACGAAGCAGCTGCAAAATCATGGATGCCGCGGCTGCCACATATGTGAGTGCAGCAGCCGTCAACACTCTTCCAGCCTGTGAAACCTCTCTGTCTCCCAAAATATGAGAAGAAGACAATATCTTTAAAGCACGGCGGGATGCATTAAATTCCACCGGCAAGGTAACCAAACTAAACAGAACTGCTACTGCAAATAATAAGATACCCAGCATGATCAAAAAAGAATTTCGTCCCAAGAGCAATCCAACCAAAATGACCGGCCAGGAAATACCGGAACAGATATTTACTGCTGGCACCATAGCAGAGCGCATACCTAAAAACACATAGGAACGTGCATGCTGGATTGCGTGTCCACACTCATGGGCTGCCACTCCAATGGCCGCAACTGAAGTACTGTTATATACACTCTCGGACAAATTCAATGTCTTCTCTCTCGGATTATAATTATCCGTTAAATCCCCTGCGATCGGCTGAATGCGCACATCATAAATACCTGCTTGTCTCAGTATCTGTTCTGCTGCCTGTGCTGCTGTATACCCCGATGCACTTCTAACCTTTTTGTAGGTGGCATATGTGGAGTTTACCAACAGAGAAGCTCCTACAGACAGTAACACACCTGCTAAAACCAAAAGATAGGTCCAATCAAAATACATCAGACCATACCCATAATGACCCAAATACAAATAACCCATATCACCGCTTCCTTTCTTATTTTCCTAAAATGGTTCCTGCCTCTATTGTATTTCCTCTTAAAAATACATCAACCGGCATTCTCTTCTTTCCTTCCACCTGGACCTCTTCCAATGCCAGAAGACCGCTTCCGGTTTTTACCAAAAGTTGATCTTTTGTCACTTCTACTACTTCTCCAAAGGCACCTTCCCTGTCTACCGGAATGACCTTTGCATCCCACACCTTTAAAGTCTTTCCACCAAAACCGGTAAATGCACTAGGCCATGGATTTAATCCTCGAACCAATCGTTCGATTTCTTCTGCCGACTTAGAAAAATCAATCACTCCCATTTTCTTATCTAACATCTTGGCATGGGTAGCCTCTGCCTCATTCTGAGGTGTTCTGGTTATAGTTCCATTTTCCATAGCTTCCAATGTCTTTATTAACAAATCTGCTCCCATATCTGCTAATCGGTCAAACAGACTTCCCCCTGTTTCCTTTTCATCCAAGGTAAGTTTGTCCATCATCAAGATATCTCCCGTATCCACCCCTTCATTCATAAGCTGGGTAGTTACTCCGGACTCTTTTTCTCCATTTATCACAGCCCACTGAATTGGAGCAGACCCTCTATACTTCGGAAGCAGGGACGCATGAACATTGACGCAGCCATATTTGGGCATATCCAGAATTGGTTTATTTAAAATCTGCCCAAATGCCACAACAACGATTACATCCGGCTCCATAGCACGAATCTTCTCAATGGCACTTTCCTCTTTTACACGAACCGGCTGAAACACTTCAATTCCATGTTCCAATGCTAACTCCTTTACAGGTGGACACTGCATTGCTTTTCCTCTGCCCTTTGGTTTATCCGGCTGAGTAACTACACCTGTCACCTCATGACCTGCATCCATAATTGCCTGTAAAGTATTTACTGCAAAATCCGGTGTTCCCATAAATACCACTTTCATAGTGTTTCCTCCTGTTCTTATTCCATACTCTCCTGCTCCATTCTGGCATATAATTCTTCGTTACTGATCAGATCACCTTCTACTCGTTCCACATACAAATGTCCATCCAGATGTTCAATTTCATGACAAAGACAACGCGCCATCAATTCTTCCCCTTCAATGATAAACTCATTCATTTCTA
Source organism: Lachnospiraceae bacterium (assembly GCA_045124315.1). GTDB lineage: Bacteria > Bacillota > Clostridia > Lachnospirales > Lachnospiraceae > CAG-411. The sequence goes on along the minus strand of JBGVLO010000130.1, from coordinate 36,672 downwards.
TATCCTGTGCTTTTACTTTCGCGTAATTAGGTCTGGTAACAATTCCAGATTTGCCAGGAACACTAAGACAACCTTCATATCCGGTCTGTTCTCCTGACACTTCCAGAATTTCAGGATTGATCAGTATAATTGGTTCTGGTTCTTCACTTGGAGATACATCGATTACCACAACACGCTTCAACACCCCAACCTGTGGTGCTGCCAATCCTACTCCCTGTGCATCGTACATGGTCTCGATCATATCCTCGATCAAGGTTTCGATTCTCGGTGTCATTTCCTTTACTACATGTGATTTTTTGTTTAATATCTCATCGCCCATGGTACGTATGTTTCTTAATGCCATTTTTTCCTCATCCTTTCTTAATATCCATTCATTGGATTAAAATCGTAATATATATTTACATTCTGCAAAACTTTGGAAACTTTTGCAAATCCTTCCAGATAATCTTTCATCTGGATCAATGTTTCTTTCTCTTTTCCTTTTAAATAAATGACCTTTCGATATTGATCCTGTATCTTGTATACCGTCGCCTTTGCCGGCCCGATCATAACAAGGGAACCAATCTGTTCCTGTATGGCACCACCCAAAAGCTTTGTGGCAAGTTCCACCTGCTCTTCTTTTTTGGATAATACTAAAATAGCCATCATCTGTCCCATCGGCGGGTAATTGAGCAACTGTCGATAGGAAATCTCATTTTCGTAAAATGCTTCATAATCCTGTTTTTTCGCAGCTTCAATACAGTAGTGTTCCGGCTGGTAGGTCTGAATAAACACCCGACCTTTCTCCTGCCTTCTCCCTGCTCTTCCTCCTGCCTGAGAAAGCAACTGATAGGTTCTCTCACTACTGCGATAATCATTTACAAACATAGTAAGGTCTGCTGCCACAGCCCCCACCACTGCTACATTGGCAAAATCGTGCCCCTTAGCTGCCATTTGTGTGCCAATGAGAATATCTGCTCCGCCACTGGCAAAGGTAGCTAATATTCTCTCATAATCGCCCTTACGGCTGGTGGTATCTCCATCCATTCGTAAAATTCTTGCGTTCGGGAATTCCCTCTTGGCATATTCCTCTACCTTCTGGGTTCCAATTCCAAATGCCGCAATATAGGGTGATCCACAAGATGGGCATTTTTTATTCTTCCATTGCTCGTATCCACAATAATGGCAAACTAACTTTCCAGTCGTATGCTCCGTAAGAGACACGTCACAATGGGGACATTTCAATACTTCCCCACAGGAACGGCAGGATACAAACCCGGCATATCCTCTTCGGTTTAAGAACAACAGAGTCTGTTTTTTTCGGGCCAAAGCTTCCCGAATGGCACATGCAAGTTCTCTACTAAAGATCGAACGATTTCTCGCTTTTAATTCTCGTCTCATGTCTACCACTGTAACTTTCGGAAGCACACTGTCTCCTACCCGTTCTTTCATGGTATACAACTGATAGATGCCTTTTTTTGCTTTATAAAAGCTATCCACAGACGGTGTGGCAGAACCCATGACAACCTTTGCTCCATACATACCGGCACGCTGAATCGCCACTTCCCGGGTGTGATATTTTGGCTGATTTTCATTCTGAAAACTTGGCTCATGTTCCTCGTCTAATATAATTAATCCAAGATTAGAAAAGGGTGTGAACAAAGCAGAACGAGGACCTATCATAACAGATATTTCCCCTTTCTTTGCTCTCTCATACTGATCTGACCGTTCCCCTTCTGATAAACGGGAATGTAAGACAGAAACCGATTGCCCAAATCGATTGTGAAACCGCTCCACCATGGCAACGGTCAATGCAATTTCTGGTAGCAAAAAAATGGCTTGTTTTCCCATTCTCTGCACCCGTTCTATAAGCTCCATATACACTTCCGTCTTGCCGCTGCCGGTCACTCCATGAATGAGAACCGGTGTCTGATTCCCCTCTTCCATTTCTTCCCAGACACTCTGTACCACATACTTCTGTGTGTCTGTCAATTCCACTTTTTCTTTGACCTGCAAAGTTGACGAGATTGGATTTCGGTAGGTTCGCTTCGTTTCAATCCGTAAAATCCCCAGCTCCTCCAGTTTTCGAATTGCGTCCAGACTCACCTGATATTCTTTCGTAGCCACACTTTGTGGCAGCACTTCCTGTTCCATCAACGCCTGACAAAGCCGCTCTCTGGCTTTATAATGTTTTCTTTCACATTCTTCTAAATAAACAGAAAGCCTGTCTGTCTCCACATTTCGATACAGGTATTTGGTCTCCTGTTCTTTTATCTTCTTTTTCACAGGTAAAACGGCCCGCAGCGCATCGTTCATAGTAGAACCATACTGTTGCCGGATCCAGGCTGCCAATTGGATAAAGTGACTCTCTAACACCTGTCCCTCAGTAATTACACTGTTTATGTTTTTAATCCGGTTGGGATCAAATTCTGAGGTATCTGCGATTTGTAAAATGAATCCTTTTCTCTCTTTATTTCCTTTTCCAAAAGGAATGAGAACCTGCGCCCCAACAACTGCATAGGTTTCCCATTCTTTTGGAATGCCATATTCATACACTTTGTCTAAATTCTCATGTGAGATATTCACAATGACACTGGCGTATTTCATGAAACACCTCAATCCATTTCCTGTAAAGCCTTTACTACTTTCTCCATATGCATTCCTCTGGAGCCTTTTACTAGAATTCCATCTCCTGCACAGCTATATTCCTTTAAGTATGCAATGATTTCTTCGTTGGAAGCAAATGCTTTTACAAACATATCACTCTTGCTATCCTTGATTGCTTCGCAGATTGCCTTTGCTTCTTTTCCTACGGTTAACACTGCATCCAACTTATGCCCATTTACAACTTTATCTGCAAGGAATTGTCCCACTTCATAATGACAAGATCTGGATACCTCTCCCAATTCCAAAACATCCGCAAACACTGCAATCCTTCTGCTGACTCCTTCCATCTCCAAAAGAACAGAAGCACCACTCTTCATGGAATCCGGACTAGCATTATAGGTATCGTCTATAATTTTTCTGCCTGCATGCTCATAAATCTGTCCTCGCATGGCAATTGGTCGGTAGGCTGCCAATCCTTCCTTTGCCTTTGCAGGTTCCACACCAAAAAATTCTGCAATCGCCATAGCAACTGTAGCATTGTTCACATTGTGGGCACCCAATACTGCCAATTGGATCTCTTCCCTGCAATTCCTTGACACATAGGTGTATTTCTGTTTTTCTCCAACTGTCTTATTGTCTATTCCTCTATACTCACAGTTCTCCCCTGTTCCAAAGCATTCTACCTGAATCTGGCCAATTTTCTCAATCGTTGCCTCATCAAAAAGTTCTCTGGAAGGAGCCTTTCCCTTAGCAGCCTCTGCGGAAAACTGGCACAACTGTTGTAACAGTGGATCTTCTCCATTTACAAATACCTTTGTTCCAGGCACACACTGGTCTATGATGTTCATTTTTTCTTTCCGAATGTTATCTTTGGATCCTAACTGTCCAATGTGAGACACACCAATATTTGTCATAACCACCAAGTCCGGTTTTGCAATGGCTGCAAGTCGGCTCATTTCGCCAACCTCACTCATACCCATCTCGATTACGGCAATTTGTGTGTCCGTCTCCAGCTCAAACATCATCAATGGAAGGCCAATCTGACTATTCATATTTCCCTTTGTCTTTAATACAACAAAGGATTCTTCCAATGCTGCTGCAATCATTTCTTTTGTAGTGGTCTTTCCCACACTACCGGTAATCCCGATCAATTTCACATCAAATTGAGAGCGATACCAGGCTGCTGCCTTCTGCAATGCCTTTACTGTGTCCTCTACCTTAATATAGGCTTTTCCCTCTACAAAATTTTCAATCTTTCTTGATGTAAAGGTTGCTGTGGCACCTCCTCCAAATGCCATATCAATAAACTGATGGGCATCCACACGTTCTCCGATAATAGGTACAAACAATGCACCTTCTTCGATTTCCTTTGAATTTGTGCTGACAGATGATATGATCCCATTCTCCTCTCCATAGATCAACTCTCCGTCTACTGCTTTCACAAGCTCTGCAACACGAATTTCTTTCATACTGTTTCCTCTTTTCTGCGCAATTGTACCAATTATTGAATGTTCTCTTCCCCTTTTACCTGCTGTACTAATTCACGCTCATCCATATGATACTTCTTTCCCTGGATCTCCTGATAATCTTCATGGCCCTTTCCAGCCAGAACGATCACGTCCCCTTCCTGTGCATTTACCATGCAATAACGGATTGCTTCTTTTCGGTCTGCAATCATCACATATTCCCCATCTGCTTTCTTCACACCGGTGAGGATATCCTCCATTATAGCATTTGGTTCTTCATTTCTTGGGTTATCTGAGGTAATTACGGTAAGATCCGCAAGTTTTGAAGAAATCTCTCCCATCTCATATCGTCTTAATTTGGAACGATTTCCACCACAGCCAAACAGACAAACCAATCGCTTTGGATCATATTCTCTCAATGTGGTAAGCAAACTTTCCAGACTCATGGCATTGTGGGCATAATCGATCATCAAAGTAAAATGATCCGAAACCGGTAACAACTCTACTCTTCCCTTTACCCGGATGCCTTTTAGTGCTTCTTTGATTGCTTCTTCCTTCACACCAAAATGTCGACAGATTGCAATGGCAGCAAGAGAATTATACACACTAAATTTACCCGGAACATCCATCTCCACATCCATCTGCATCTTTCCGGAAATCGAATAGGATACTCCAAGGAATCCAGGCTTGTTGATCAGACCTACATTTTCTGCACATAAATCCGCATTGGGACTAAATCCATAGGTCTCGACGTTACAAGTATGTCCTTCCAACACAGCCTCTGCATGTGTATCATCTATGTTGACAATACCAACCCGGCATTGTTTAAATAACATACTCTTACATCTCATATACTCTTCAAAGTCTTTATGTTCATTTGGTCCAATATGATCCGGTTCCAAATTTGTAAAGATACCATAATCAAAGACGAAACCACCCACACGGTGCAGCATCAGTCCTTGAGAGGATACTTCCATAACCACACATTCCATCCCTGCATCTACCATTTCACGAAATGTTTTTTGGCCAACATAGGATTCGGGAGTTGTATTTACTGCCGGAATATGCTGATCTCCAATAATCGTTTCAATGGTTCCAATCAACCCGGTCTTAAATCCAGTTCTCTCCAAAATGGATTTTACCATATAGGAAGTGGTGGTTTTTCCTTTTGTTCCTGTAATTCCAATGGTTTTTAATTCCTTTGCCGGATAACCAAAGAATGCCGCAGACATACATGCCAGTGCCATTCTTGTACTCTCTACACGAACTACCGTAACACCCTTCGGTACCTCCACTTCCTTTTCCACAATCACACTGGTTACACCATTTTCAACTACCGAATCAATAAATGTATGACCATCTGTCACTGCTCCGCTGATACAGACAAACACACCATCTTTACATGCCTTTCTGGAATCATATATAAGCTCAGATACCGGTACACTCACACTTCCCTGCTCTAATTGATAGGATATCTCATTTAATAAATCTGCTAATACCATCTCATGCACATCCTCTCTTTTACTCAATTTCACCTTCAAATACAATAGTTGCCGGCCCCGTCATAAACACATGGTTCGTATCTCTGTCGTAGGTAATCTTCAAATCTCCACCCACTAAATGGACCAGAACCTCATCCTCTGTCTTATCATTCAAAATACAAGCCACCGCTGTTGCACAGGCTCCTGTTCCACAAGCTAACGTTTCTCCGGAACCCCGCTCCCAAACACGCATGTTTACTTCTGTTCTGCTAAGGATTTGTACAAACTCTGTATTTACACGTTCTGGGAACATTGGATGATGCTCAAAATTCGGACCGATTTTTTCTAAATCCAGCCCCTTTGTATCTTCCACCCATACGACTGCATGGGGATTTCCCATGGATACACATGTCATGTTGTAAGTTTTTCCATCTACAGACACCTCTTCGCCGATCATCTGCTCCTTTGCAAACTGAACCGGCACTTCTTCTGCCTTTAAAACAGGTTCTCCCATGTCTACTTTTACGGTCTTTACCGCACCATTTTCCACCTGAAGATCCAAATATTTGATTCCTCCCAGTGTCTCAATGGAAATCTGTGTCTTGTCTGTCAATCCTTTGTCATACACATACTTTGCGATACAACGGACACCATTTCCGCACATTTTTCCTTCGGATCCATCTGCATTATACATAGCCATTCGAAAATCAGCCACCTTCGAAGGACAGATCATAATCAGTCCATCTGAACCAATTCCAAAATGTCTGTCACTAACTTTGATCGCTACGCTGGCCGGATCCTCTATCTTCTCCTCAAACCCATTGACATACACATAATCATTTCCACACCCATGCATTTTTGTAAACTTCATCTGTCATTCTCCCCTTCTTTATATACTATGATATTGGGGGTCAAAAGCATTTTGTCCCCAAATAATACCTACCAATTGCTACGCTGATATCCTACTATGAAAGTGTCGTGGACTTTCCTATATTTTGATGCCTTAGAAACAGGCACGTCTTTTTTCGTTCCTTTTTAGCACCTAAGCCTAGTCAATTCAATTCTGAATCAACTAGGCACCGGTATTTGCTTCTATATTACATCTGATCTGGCGCTTCCATTCCTAATAAATCTACGCAAGTCTCCAAAATTTCCTTTGTCAATGTGATCAATGCAATCCAAGATGCCTGTCTTTCCTTGTCTTCCTCTGCAATGATCTTATTCTCATGATAGAATCTGGCAAATGCATTGGACAATTCATAAATATACTGGCACATCTTGTGTGGTGCATTTTCTTCAAATGCAACTTCCATCATATCATTGAACTTAGCCAACTCTAACATAAGTCCAGTTTCACTGGCACTTACCGGCTGTAATAACTGCTTACAAGTAGGCAACGCTCCATTTGCTTCCTTATATTTGTTCATAATCGATTTAATACGAACGATCGTATAAAGGATATATGGACCTGTATTTCCCTCAAAGGATGCAAATCTCTCAATATCAAACACATAATCTTTGGATGCCTGATTGGAAAGATCTCCATACTTTAATGCAGCCACTCCTACCATACGGGCAATTTCTCTTGCCTGCTCTTCCTCAAACTCTCTTGTTGTTAACTTATCATAAACTGCATCTGTAATTGACTGAATCAAAGTTTCCAGACGCATCACGCCACCTTCTCTGGTCTTAAATGGCTTTCCATCTTTTCCATTCATAGTACCAAATCCAAGGAATGTAAGCTTCACATTATCATCTACTAACTTTGTCTTCTTTGCACAACGGAATACCTGTTCAAAATATAATTCCTGTCTCTTATCTACCACATAAGTAATGGCATCTGGTTCAAATAACTTCACACGTTCCACAATTGTGGCCAAATCTGTGGTATTATAAAGAGTCGCACCGTCTGACTTCAAGATCATACATGGAGGAATTTCCTTCTTATCCGTCTCTTCTTTTACATCTACAACCAATGCACCGTCACTTAAATAAGCATATCCGTTGGCTTTCATATCTGCTACCATATCTGCAATATATGGCTGTGCATCACTTTCTTTTTTCCATAAGTCAAACTCCACATTCAACTTAGAATAGTTCTTCTTAAGATCCGCCACTGATACATTTAAGATATGCTGCCACAATGCTTTATATCCCCTCTTGCCACTCTGCAAAAGGAAAGTTGCATTCTGTGCTTCTTCCCGATATTCTGGATGCTCTTTTGAATATGCATTGGCATATGGATAAATTTCTTCTAATTCTGCCATTGTAAAAGGCGCTTCTGTTGGATATTCGCCTGTATACGCATCATCAAAATATACCCATTCTGGATTTCTCTTCTTGCATTCCGTGATAATAAGTCCCATCTGCAATCCCCAGTCTCCTAAATGAGCATCTCCGATCACCTTATGTCCCATATATCTGCCAAAACGCTTGATACTCTCTCCAATAATTGCAGAGCGCAAGTGTCCTACATGCAGTGGTTTTGCAATATTTGGTCCGCCATAATCCACGATGATCGTCTTTGGTTCCTTGGCTTCCTCCACACCATATTTCTCGCATTCTGCCATGCGACTTACATAATCTGCAATATATGCACCACTAAGGGTAATATTGATAAAACCTGGAGCAATTGCTGTAATTGACTCAAAACTATCACTATTCTCTAAAAGTGCAACAACCTCCTGGGCAATCATAATCGGTGCTTTTTTATACTGCTTTGCTGCTGCTAATGCACCGTTACACTGATACTGACATAGGTCCGGTCGGTTTGAAACAGTTACATTTCCGTACTTTTCTTCGTAACCCGCCTGGACAAATGCTCTTGTAATCTCTTCTTTAATCTGTTCAATCAGCTTCTTCATAGATTTTCTCAATCCTTTCTTTTTCGGGGCAATCTTTTTATGAAAATAGGCAATTCCATCCTATAATATGCGATCCTATATTACCGAATAAAGCCATCCTTCGAAGATTTCAAACGGCCATAAACGCTCAGCGCACTTTGTATTTTAATATACCACATTTAATAAACAAAGTAAACTTGACTTTTGATTCCATGCAGATAAAACGGTACTGTTTAGTTACTGTTCAGCGGTAGGTATTTTCGGTACCGAAAATACCGTATGAAAGTCTATCGTGTGCAGATTTGGGCAATTTTTTATGCGCAGCATTGCCCAAATCCGTTACAGTTCACATCCCTGTGAACTGTAACACTGTTTATACGTCTGCAAGCAGACGTGTGAACAGTAACGATAAAACAACAAGGACGTGAGTGTTCACAAATATGTGAACGCTCACATCCTTGTTGTTTTACTGATACCAAAATTCTTTGTAAGCTAATTTTTCCACACGATAAATTCCAGACAAACCGTGGGTAAATTTTCGTAACAACTGCCCATTTTTGTCGTACTCTGCATATGCTCCCACATATCCATAATTGTCGATTCGATCGTTTCCGTAGAATTGCGTACTCCCCTGTTCCTTTGTATACTCTACTTTTATGGTATCCTCTAAATTATAAAGAGCTGAATTCTCATCTACGAGATATTTTTGTATGTATGAATATCTTGCTTCTCTCTTGTCTGTTCCTACTCCTCTATACCGGCTCCATTTCATATCTTTTCTAGTAGGAGAATTTCCATAATTACTGTCCCAGACATAAAGATAATACTGTCCTTCTCCCAGGCCACTTCCCGATTGCTTCTCTAACCAAGTCTGACCAAAGGTAGCATAGAACACTTCCTTTGCATCTCCCAGGTTCAGAACACTCTCTTCCTGCTGGCTCTGTTGCTCCTCATCAGCTTCTTTCTGTCCTTGTTTTTCTAATAGTTTTTTCTCATATCCAGAATTCTTCCAAATCTCCTTTTCTCCAATGATAAAAGAAATGCGTGGTTCCCTACTATTAATCTTAACCACCTTAAAAATAGAAGATAACTCCTTTGAACTAACCAGCAATTCATCACTATTTACCTGCGTAATCCCGTTGAGATTCACCCAATCAAAGGTTTTCTGCCCTTTTTGTCTTTTTGCTTTCTTTTCCATCTTAGGAAGTAACTTTTCCATGGAAAAGAGTTCTTTCACTTCTTTTGTTTTTAAATCTAATGAAATCACAGTGTCTTTTACGGATTTTGTTGTTTTCCCAGATTTACTGACCATAATCCACAACTTCCCATATCCGTTATATAAAAAATCCTCATACTGCTCATAAGCACCCAGACTATATATTTTTTGGATTTGTCCTAGTCTTCCCACCTTTACAATTTCGCTTTTGGAAGTGGCATAAATCAAACCTTCTTTTTCCTGTAACATTTTTTGAGAAGAACGTTCCTTCAAAGGAATTTCCCCTCTTAGAACACCACTGTTATCGTACAGCCATATATTTTCTTTTCCAAACACCGTATACAATCCATTCGTAATCTGTTCCTCACTCCTTCCAGAAGCCAGCTCTAATTTTGTTTTGGCTCCTGATTTGAGTTTAGGCACCTGAATGGTATATACCTTACGATTGAGAAAATTATCTTTTTCATCGTACAATTCCAACATGAGATAATTCAAACATCCCGGAACAAATCCCGTAAGCTGATATTCATGCTCTCTGGTCACATTTCCTTCTTCTCCATTGTACAGGGTTCTTGTAAAATTCGGCACACCGGAATCTTCCACCTGAATGGTGTATCGAACATAAGCTGCCTGTTTTGTCTTAAAATAGGTGTACATAGACAGATTATTGGTTCCATATACGTTCCAAATCCACATTGGACTTTCAAAATCATACAGGTTCTTCTTTTTGTTCTTCTTAATCCTCTTATTCTGCTGTGCAGTGTACTCCTCACTGTAAACGGACGAAAGTGGCGTGTCATTCATATCCGTGTGAATCTCATTTAGTTCTCTGCTGTCAAAGACTTCTTTGTCTACATCCTCCAAAAAAATGTCTAATTCTTCCTGTACTGCTTTGTCCTGTTCATCTTTAATCTTCTCACTCTGCTTATAAAGAAAAAAGCTTCCTGTACCTAATACTGCCACCATTACTGTACTGGTGATCAAAGCAACTAACAATGTTTTCTTCATGTGGTTTCCCTCTCCTTTTACTGTAAAATCAACTTTATCAAGCTTATTCTGTTTTCATTGTTTTCTTTTCCATAGACAACATTCCGAATATAAGTTGGTCGATCCGTAATAATATTATCTACTCCCAATTGACTGAGCCATATGGCCTCCTGCTTCTTATTTACAGTCCAAACATACACTTCCTTACCATATGTATGCGCCAAACGAACAATCCGTTCTGTTACCAATGTAGATCGCATACTCAAGAAATCGATATCCTTGTCTAAATAATATCGACCATATGCAGAAGATAGAATATACCCAGTCATAATTTCCGGGTCATAATTTTTTACTTTTATCAAAGACGACTTATAAACAGAAGTCACTACACACTGTCTTGTAAAATCATATTTATGTATCAGATCTACCACATGTTGTTCCAAATCGGGTGTTTTTTTATTTCCTTTTATTTCAATATTCAAACAACATTTTCCCTTACAGATCTTCAACACTTCCTCTAAGGTAGGCACTGGTGTTCCTTTAAACTCCGGACCAAACCACTCCCCTGCATCCAAATATTTCAGTTGATCATAGCGAAGTGAACTTACACTCTGCTTTGCTCCCGTAGTTCTTGCCAAAGTGCTATCGTGCATCAAAACAACCACGCCATCCAAAGTTTCCTGTACATCGATTTCAATATAGTCAGCCGCACTCTCTATTCCCTTTTCAACAGAAGGTAAGGTATTCTCAGGAGCATTTCCCGAATCTCCCCTATGTGCCGTAATCTGCAAATTTCCCAGATGCTCCAATGTGACACTTCCCCCATTTCGAATTCGGTCATAGGTCACAACAATATCCATACCAAGCAACAAAAAAATCAATAGCGCAAGCAATCTTTTCTTCAAAAATTCCGGTTCTTTCTCCTTTTCCCCTGGATACACGGTAATTGGTGCTATACTCCCACGAACCTGGACAAATGTGCAAAGATTTCCATTTACTTGGGAAGCAAAACCAAATATTACAGCAAGTAACAGGACAAGGACATACATATGATCCTGTACGGTACAGAAAACTGCAATACGTAATTCTCTGGTTACAAATACCATGATTAAACCGATAATGGCAGTAATGAGAACCATAAAAAGGCCCGATAAAAACAACCCATTTAGCAGGTTACGAAGTCCCCACCCACACACAGAGTTTTTCTTATTGGAAAAAAATAGCTCTCTACTCATTTTTCTTGCCTCGTTCCATTCTCTGTTCTCATATATCATATAAGCAATTGTGTAAAAATTCAAAAAGTAGTAAATCAGCAACACAATGATTCCAACAACCACCCCGACTCTTACGCCTGTTATTTTCAGAATAGCCAGAATAATGTACCACACATCAGGAACAAATCGGATGGCCAGTAGTATAATAACCAGATTTTGAAAAACTGCATTTCCTGCAATAAAAAGCACAATCCCAATCTTCCTATTCCTCCAGGCATCTATGCAAAAATTCAAGCTTCTCAAAAAAGCCCTGCGTACACTCTTTTGCCTCTCTCTTTTTATAAGTACAATGTACTCATAAGTAAACACTTGCAAAAGCATGGTCAACGTACATATCACAAGTATCATAGCCAGCAATCCAATCCAAATAACCGGACTAGAAAAGAAATCAGCCATCATTTCAGTAGTAATATAGCTATAGCCTTTATACTTTAACAACACTCTTAAGCTCCACGCAAAAAAAGGTTCCAATAACATGGCAGATGTTACAATATAAATCAACAGTATTAAATACAAAATACGATACTGAACCCAGACCTGCCTCCAATTTTCTTCAATCCCCTTACTCACATGCATATGTTGCTCTATCTTTTTTTGTATTTTCCTTATGTTTTCTTTCATACGCCATCATTTCCTCTGCTTGTGTTCTTCCTCATACCAATATTATAGCACATTTTCTAATTTCGACACAATGCAACAGATTATGAACGAAAAACAAAGTGTACAACTCCACTTCAACTTCCAATATAGAAAAAAATCGCTGAAGCCTCACGACTCCAGCGATTTTTCCTGTATGGAAATTTCTTTTTCCCCATTTTATTTGTTATTTTTTTCTAATACTAACAGTCTTAGTTGTGACTACACCTAAGCTGTCTTTTACGAATACCTTGATCTTATAGGTACCCTTTTTTGAAAGAGACAGTTTCCTGTTCTTCACAGAAGAATATCCATACATTTTCAAAGTCTTTCCTTTTGCATTTGTAATGACATATTTGTACTTGTACGGTGCTTTTCCACCAGTTCCAGCTACCTGAAGTGTAAGTACGGTTTTCTTACCCGGTTTATTATTCCTAATCTTCTGTTTTATCTTAATTGCCAGTTTCTTTGAAACTACCACAATCTTCTCTTCCTCAGATACTTCATCTGTTCCGTCCTTTACGGTTACCCGGATTCTTAAGGTGCCTACTTTTTCCGCATTGTATACAAATGAAGTCTCTGTACTATAATCCTGTTTCTCGATAACAACCTCTCCGCTGATCACTTCGAATTTATACTGTAAACTTCCGGTTCCACCTGTTGCTTCTACTTTTGCACGAATATCCTGGTTCAGAACCTGGTAAGTTTCCGGTGACACCTGGAAAGAAGTAATTTGTAAGCTCTTCGTTTCCGCAGCAGGAGTTGAAGTTGGATTTACAGGAGCACTACTACTGGTTGCTGTTGGCTGTTGTGTAGCCGGTGCCTGTGTCTGTCCTGACGGAGCATCCGTCACTGCTAAATCTATATTTCCCGGTGCATTTGTATTTGTCACAGCATTTGTACTTCCCGGTGCCATTGTTCTATCTGGATCATCCGATGAATTTGGTGCAATGGTATTGCCTGGATTTTCAGATACGATTGGAGCATTTGTATGGGTTCCCACTTCTGGTGTGTTATCCAAATCCGGTTCATTCGATACCGTTGGTTCTGTACTAGTACCCGGAACCGGTGTACTCTCGTTTCCAGGAGTAGGTGTACCTGCTGTTGGAGTTTCTGTAACATCTGGTTCTTCCGTTTCATCCGGAAGTGTCACATTGTTTTTTACAACCAAACCAACATAGGCTGCTCTCAATGTTCTTGCTGCCTGATTGATCGCAAGCTGTGTTGCATCTGTTTTATCAACAACACCCTGAGCTTTTGTAATCTCTGACTGTAAGGTTGCAAAACTTTCTTCTGTATAGTACTGGGCCTGGAAGGTACCTGCTTTTTCAATTGCAGCCTCTAGACTTGTCTTAAAAATCTTTGGAGTACTAACTCCTGCTGCTTTGCATTCTACCGTATGTTTATGTATTACATTGGTTCCATTATCAGCACCTGTCGATTCCACCTTAATAGTGACCACACCGGAAACATTTTCGATATCAGCAGTCTGTGCACCTCCAGATTCCGTTCCATCATTGATAATAATATTGTAGGTACCAGTTGTATCACAGTCAATCACAAATTGGCCATTGGCATCCTTCTCAGTCAAAGCAGTTCCCGGCCATTTACCCAAAAGTTTCGTTGCAGAATCACCAGATCCCTTCCATGCATAAATATGTGGATTGCTAAGGGTAGTGGAAACATAAATTTTTCCACCGGCTTCTCCCTGTGCAAGAGAATTGACACAATCCTCTAAATTCTCTTTTGCAGCGATATAGGCAACTACAGTTCCTTTGCTTGTAAGCAAGGCTTCTGCCTCTTTGATGACAGTATCCATATCAGAAAGAAGCGCTGCATCGTTTGCTTCTGTGTCTGCACTTTGATATGCTTTCTTTGCCTCTGCAAGAGAAGTAGTCAATGCAGCATTTGCATCCTTCTCTGCCTTTGCTGCTTTATGCGCTTTTTCCAATGCGCTCTTTAAGTTTGCAAGTTCTTCTGCTGAGGTATTTTCATTGGCTGCCTTTGCATTTGTCAATGCAGTATTGAGGTCTTCCCATGTTTTTGCTGTAAAATCCGCTTCTGCCAGCTGTTCCTCCTCAATCTCCTTTACATATTGCTTTAAGGAATCAGAAGGATCTGCAACTGTAATGGTTACTGTCTTCTCTGTTGTTACAGTACCATCCGTTGCTTTCAATTTAACAGCATAAGTTCCGATTACAGCACTCTCCCAGTTGAACATTCCCGTAGCAGGATCAAACGCTGCACCTTCTGGAAGTCCTGTACAAGATACTGTAACTGTATCCCCATCTGCATCCTTTGTGGTTACCTGGAAACTTACTGTTTCTCCCGGATTAACAGAAATAGAAGTGGAATCTACACTGATGGTAGGCGCGCTATTTTGGTTTGATGCACCAGGATTTGGGTTGGCGTCAAAGGTATCCTTTGGTACCGCTACGACTACAGACTTGCCTGGCACTGTAATATTATTACCATTTACAGTTTCTACACCCTCTACCGATGCTTTTTTACCATTGGATACTAAGACCCAAGAAGAAGCACCGGATAACGTTGCTGTTGCGTCTGTTGTATCATTGTTCATTAACACCGCAATCTTGTTCCATTCACCACTAACGTTATTACTTAAATAGAAACCTATCTTATGGATTACACGATTGGAACAATCATTAAATCCTTCTACATTGGTCATATTATTATTACCTACTGTCTGGAATCCACCATTTGTATTGTTTGCCGGCAAGTTCTCACTTGCAGAGGTGTAAACTGTTCGAAATCCAGAAAATGCTTTTCGAATGGCGATCATTCCCTTGTAGAAATCTACAATCTCCTGGTAATCTTTCACCCGTGTCCAATCCAGCTGATTCACTCTTGCACCGGAAGAATAACTATTTTCAATACCATCTTTCGAACGTCCAAACTCTTCTCCTGCCTGAATAAAGGTTCCACCATGACAACTGAAAAGAATTCCCGCATTCATTTTATTTAATTTAACTAATGTTCCGTTATCTGAAATAGTCTCTGCAAGCTTGTCCCACAATGCCATATTATCATGACAGGATGAATAGGACACTGACTGATCTGAGTTTTTAAAACAGTATGCTCTCCACATCCACCATTGATCCTGACTTCTACCAGCAGCACCTTGAAGCATTCCATACAGCGAAAGAGGATATTTGTCTCCTTCTGTTCCTTTACCTGTTGAAATATTCTGCTGTAACATACCAATCTGACCTACATGATCTGCATTAGCTGTACCATGAATACAGTCTCTTCCCGAATCGTTAAATAATCCAATGTTACTATCTGCCAAGGTCCATGAATTCCATTTACCGGCACCATAACTTGGTGTGACCATACATCCCCAGCCTTCTCCGTAAATCACAATATTATCCTTACCAAATGCTGCATCCATGTCATTTCGGATATCTTTCATGGTTGTTGTATCATACAATCCCATCAAATCCAGACGAAAACCGTCCAGGTTATATTCACTTGCCCAGTATAACATAGATTCGCGAATGAACTTATTTGCCATGTATGCCTGCGTACGGACTTCGTTTCCACAACCGGATCCATTTGTATATCCCTTGCTATCGGAACGATAATAATATCCTGGAACAATGTCGTCAAAGAACGCCATTTCCTGACCGTCTTTGCAATAGGTATGGTTATAAACCACATCCATAATAACCTTAATTCCTGCATCGTGTAATGCCTGAATCATTTGCTTCATTTCTTTGATTCGAACATTTCCGTCATATGGATTGGTAGAATATGAACCTTCCGGAGCATTAAAGTTCACAGGATCATATCCCCAGTTGTAGTTGGAATCTGTCTGTCCGGCTTTTGTCTCATCTACAGAACCATAATCGTACATTGGCATAATCTGTACATGTGTAATACCCAATTTTTTCAAATACGCAATTCCTGTTTCATAATCGGTACCTGACAATTTCGTTCCATCCTCAGAAAATGCAAGATACTTTCCTTTATACTCATCCGAAAATCCTGCTTTACTTCCCTGGTTAGAAAAATCATTCACATGCACTTCCCAGGTGATCACATCTGAAATTCTCTGTGGACTTCTCTTATAGTCTGTATCCCAATTCTCAGGATCTGTACTGTCAAGGTCAACTACCATGGCACGCTTTCCATTGGCACCAACCGCTTTTGCATATATATCCACTGCTTCAGAAGTATTTCCGTTGTTTGTCACCTTATAGGTATAATATGTATTCACAATATCTCCGTCTACCTTACATGACCATACATTCTGACTATCTTTTGTCATCTCTTTCTCTTCAATAAGCTTAGAACCGGCCTCTTCTGCAGTTCCTTTTGTGTATCTGCACAAAGTAACCTTTGAAGCAGTAGGAGACCATACTTTGAAAGTTGTAGATTCCTTCGTATACACACATCCTAAATCATTTCCTTCATATTTTTTTGCGGCATCGTCACTCGGGCTGAAATAGGTACTCTCGGCTCCACTCACTGCTCCATTTTTGTTCACAAGTGTGTAATTCAATCCACTTTGACCGCTTTCACCTTCATATCTGGTCTCATTGGCATTCAAATTAGTTGCTTCCACATTTACAGGGATCATATCATCGATTTCACTAGTCGCTGCAAAGCTTCCCTGTGGCAAGATACCTGCACCAATTGATGCAGCCAACGCGATGGCATACGCGCGTCTTAAAACATTCTTTGCCATGTTTAATCTCCTTTCAAACAAAACAATAGAGAACTCTTCCTATCCACAACCCTAATCTTCGGAATCCTAATCGGCTTTTCTCAGCAGGTTATTGAATTGTAATACAGTTCTCTATTTCTCATCTATTTATCTTTATTAATTATACTAAATTTTGTTACAAAAGTAAAGATTTTTTGGATATTTTTGTAAAACTTTTGTAACATTTTATTACTGTTCAGAGGACAAAAAAAGCCGTCTGCACCATATGGCACAAACGACCTTTCTCTTATTCTTATTTCTGAACCGTAATGTTCTTAATTGTTTTGGAAACTGATCTTCCTAACTGGTCCGATACAGTTACTTTCAAGTTATATTTTCCTTTTTTCGTTGCTTTCCATGTCCATTTATTCTTTGCTTGTGTCTTTTTTGCAACTACTTTTCCGGCCTTATTCGTAAGCTTAAAGCTGTATTTGTATGCTTTTTTGCCACCTTCTACCTTCATGGTGAATGTCAGTGTCTTTCCTTTTTTAATCTTTTTCTTAGAAGCTTTCAAACTAACTGCTTTCAACTCTTTTGCTACAGTAAAAGACTGCGTACTTTCTGCAGTTCTGCCTTCCGAATCTTTTGCGCTTACAATCACGGTATACGCGCCTGCTTTTTCCGGAACAAACTGACACTTCGACTCCGCAATGTCCTCGAAGGCAGCTACCTTAGTTGCTCCATTATAGAAACAGAAGCTATAGGTATTCTTTCCATTTCCTCCAGTCACAGTTGCCTCCACAGTAATAGGCTGATTAGGAAACAAACCATCTGCAGGTGTAATAGTAACGCCCGTAATCTGAATTGCTGATACGGTGGATGGCACTGCAGTTGGTACCACAGTTGCGGTTGGTGCTACCGTCGCGGTTGGCGCTACCGTTGCGGTCGGTGCCACGGTTGGTGCTACTGTTGCGGTTGGTGCTGTTGTTACATATGGAATAATGGTTAAGCTTCCATTATCTTCGTCATCTATCACATCTCCGGTATTCTCGTTATCACCCGTATTTTCATTGTCTCCTGGTTCTTCTTCTTTCGATGCTCCAAGGTCTTCTTCCTTGGTAACATCGTAATCTTTTACAAGTTTCCCAGTAGCTGTGAGAGAAACCGAATCAAACGTATTCTTTGGAACCGCCACTACTACTGATTTTGCAGGAACCACCACTTCATTTCCTTCCGTAGTAGCAACACCTTCAACAGAAGCCTGTTTTCCGTCTGATACGATTACCCACTGTGTAGACTGATCTTGCGCAGATAAAACTGCAATCTTATCTTTCATGGTGTTATTTAATAATACTGCTACCTGAGACCATTCTCCATTCTTATCATTTGACAAATAATAGCCAATGGAATTAACTGTGGACTGGATTTTTCCACTATCCGGTCCCGGTACAACCTCTGTAAACTCATCAATCTGTGTAATGTTGCTGCCATCTACATTTTCATTATTAAAGAAACCAGTTGCTGTGTTCTCTTCTACCACTTTTCCATCTTTCTTCTCTGTAATCACATTTCGGAAGCCACTAAATGCCTTACGAATATCGATCATTCCCTGGTAGTAATTTGTCACACCGGCATATGTCTGTACACGATTCCAATCAAGTGCATTTACATTATCTCCAGACTTATAACTATTGTGATCGCCACCCTTTGTTCTGGCAAACTCTTCTCCTGCGTGTAAGAAGGTTCCACCATGAGATGTCAACAAGTATCCTGCGGTCATTCGACTCATATTAATTAACTTCTGGTCTGTTGTATTAAAGTCAAGCGCTTCGCCCTTCTGGATATTCAAACTCTCTACAAACTTGTCCCAAACTGTCATGTTATCATGACAAGAATCATAGGAAATGACACGATTGGACGTATCCGACCAATAGGCTCTCCACATCCACCAATTACTTGTGTTCTTACCAACAGATCCCATAATTCCGCCAAAGACGCTGGTTGGGAATTTCTCATGATCGGTAGTCTTATCTGTTAATCCGAAATTCTGCTGTGCAAAACCAATCTGTCCCACTTTCTCAGGACCTGTCTCACCCTTAATGGCATCACGAATCTGATCATTGAAATATCCAATGCCATCATCTAAGTTACGGCAATACGTCTTGTAGCAACTATTTTCCTCATAGCCACCGCCGGTCCATCCTTCACCATACATTACAATGGTATTCTCTCCGAACTTCTCATCCAAATCTTCACGAATGGCATTCATAGTGTCCGATGCATGAATTCCCATTAGGTCAAAACGGAATCCATCGATATGATATTCATCTACCCAATACTCCAAGGAGTCCATCATGTACTTTTTAAACATAGCACTGTCCGATCTGGTAGCATTGCCACATCCGGACTCGTCATTGTATACAACTTTTCCTGCGGACGTAGTTGTCAACTTGTAATAATAATCTGGCATGATCTTGTTAAAGCAAGAATCCGCAGTTGCATAAGTATGGTTATACACCACATCCATAATTACCTTAATGCCCGCTTTGTGTAATGCCTGGATCATTTCCTTCATTTCTTTGATTCGCACATTTCCATCATATGGATTGCTTGAATAAGAACCGTCTGGGCAGTTATAATTCTTAGGATTATAACCCCAGTTATAGTTTGTAGCTGACTTTTCATTTGTCACCTTTGTTTCATCTACATCGTCATAATCAAAAGCCGGCAAAAGCTGTACATGAGTTACGCCCATCTGCTTTAAGTAATTCACACAGCTTGCGACCTTTCCTTCCCCATTTACCGTTGTATCTTTCTCTGTAAAAGCTTTAAATTTACCACGATTCTCCTCTGATACACCAGAAGAAGCATCGATGGAAAAGTCTCTCACATGCACTTCCCATACTACAATTTCAGACAATCTGGACTCTTCTCTATTAGTAGTATCCTGATCCCAACCATCAGGATCTGTACTATCCAAATCTACGACCATACTACGATCACCGTTTACTCCAACGGCTTTCGCATATGGATCAGCAGTTTCCCCATAAGACACTCCATCAATCACTGCGCGATAGGTATAATATGTACCATTTAAATCATCCTCGCCCTGGTACTCATATGTCCATACACCTTTTTCTCCTTTAGTCATATCGATTGTATCAATCTTCCTGGCGCCTTCTTCCTGGTCGCTTCCTGTTTCGTATAAGGTAAGTTTCATCTTATCTGCCTCTGGAGACCATACTTTAAAAGTTGTTTTTTCTTTGGTATAAGTACATCCAAGATCATCGCCATTATATGCATGTTCCTCATCATATTTTGCATTGTAATAATCTGTACTAGTTACATACAGTGCATCGCCTCCTGCGGCCTTGGCTACCTGGGTACTCTTCCATTCCACCCCTGGAATGCTTCCCATCGTAGTCGCAACCATTGCAGAGGCCATAACAACACCCAATGCACGCTTCGCTACTCCATGTTTCATTTTACACCTTTCTCCTTTCCGTTTCGTGTATATAGATGTATAGTTTCACACATTCTCAATTGTATCTCATTTTTTTTCGTTTTTCAACGAATTTGTGCAATAGATAGTCACAAAGATAAGTCCCCATTTTTATGCACTTTGCCATTTTCATGGCAAACAAAAAAGCCATCAAAATGATGACTTTTCTGCGTATTTCGTTCTCTGAACGAAATTCTGTTATTTTGCTGTAAAATTATATGTCTTAGATACCTTTGAACTCTGATCCTTTACAGTAACCTTAACTTTATACTTACCTGCTTTCAACTTGCATGATAGGGTTGAAGATGACTTAAATCCAGTCTTTCTCACAATCTTACTTCCCTTCTTAACCGTAAACTGATAAGATACCTTTCCAGACGCACCGGAAGTTTTTGCTGTAATCTTATAAGCGGAACCCTTCTTCTTAACGGAGCATCCTGAAATGGACAATCCCTTAATCACATATGTCTCTGCCAAAACTGCCTTCTCTGTTACATTGTCTTTATCAGTAACCTTAACACCAACTGTATACTTTCCTGCCTTAGTTGGTTTCCATCTACATACACTATTATCACTATTTGCCTGGATCACTGTTGTTTTTCCACCTGTCACGCAATAGAACTCATAAGTGTAAGGAGCGGTTCCACCTGCTGCTGTCGCCTCTAAAGTAATTGTGCTTCCAACCTTCTGTGGAGATGCCACACTAGCTGTAAAACTTGAAATTTCCAAATCGCCCATAGTGGATGGTTTTGCACTGGCAATTGGAGTAGCGCTTGGATTCGCGCTTGGATTCGCACTTGGATTTACACTTGGTGCCGGTGTGGTATTTCCACCTGCTTCACCATTTGTGATTCCATTTCCAGGAGCATTGGTTGCGGTATTGTTGCCGCCATTGTTATTGTTGTTTCCACCATTGTTGTTATTGCCATTATCTGTTGGTGCACTAGTCACTTGGCTGTTTCCACCATTGTTATTGCCATTGTCTGTTGGTTCACTGGTTACTTGGCTGTTTCCACCATTGTTATTGTTGTTTCCACCATTGTTGTTATTGTTATTTCCATTATCTGTTGGTGCGCTGGTTACTTGGCTGTTTCCACCATTGTTATTGTTATTCGGATCGTCCGGCTGACCGCCTGGATAAGGAGGCTGGGTAGGTGGTGCTGTATACTCTGTTCCACCATTCTCAACTGCCTCATAGGTATACTCTGCTACTGTAGTTGTATTGTCCTCATCATGCGCCTGTACGGAAATCTTTACATTGTAAGTTCCAACCTGATCGGCCTGGAATGTCCATGTATTGTATTTTGAGAAATAATGATCTCCCACATACTGTCCATTAAACTTAATCTCATACTTATAGAACATCATACCATCTTCACTGGCTGTACTGGTTGCATCCACTGTGATGGTCTGTGACACACCAGCTTTAATCTGTTCCTTATCTGCAGGTGTCACCTTATTGATTACGACCTTACCTGCAGGTGCCGGTGTCTCCTGAACAGTTCCGGAATTACCTGATGTTGGTGTTGGTGCTGGCGTCGTTTCCGTAGTTCCTGAGCCTGTTGACCCACCATTTGGATTGGTATCTGACCAAGAACCATTGTCAAACCAGTATTCCTTACCAGCTACTTTGTCTATCACATCATTCGGTGTAATTTTCCCCAAGTTAGAATCTAAAATAAGAAAACCTGTACAATCTCCTGGAAGTTCCTTGTAATACCAGCCACTTCCCATCACAGGGTCTGCATCCATAGCTGGAGAATCTTTCCAATCGCCATAGACAGGTCCCGCAGAACTCCATGCATGAATTCTTAAATTCTCACCCTTAGCATGAATCTTAATAACCTCGTCTGCCTTCAACTGACTGGCATCCTGTGTAATCTCCACTGCCTCTGCTAACGAAACAGGAACGGTACTAAACGTACTGGTCATTGCCAAAGTAAGTGCCAATGCACTACATAACAACTTCTTCCTATTCTTTCTCACTGTTTTTCCTCCTTGTCCTTTACATACCATAATTCTATCATTTTTCATAAATAATTCTGGCACCTGATCCTCAACAGTTGTATGAATATGTAAACTCAGATGTTAAGCTAAATTTCCGCTTCCTCATCCATAGTATAAACACAACATAATTCGTCAAACCCGATACCACATTCTTTATTTCTAGTTTATATTCTATAATAATTTTGTAACAAAATCAACATTCTTTTAACATCCACTAGTAAACTTTGACACATTACACAACTTATTCCATCTTTTTTTGTGCGCAATGCCATACAAATGTTATACTTTCTTTGCCAAGGCAACTGCCAATGCCCCTGGTCCAATATGACAGGAAACACTTAACGACAATGGATTGATCATTACTCCAATTCCAGGATACATCTCCCGCAACGCAGCTTTCAATTCAATTGCCCCCTGCTCATTCTGGGTATGAGCAATATTAAAATATACCTGTTCCGGATTTCCTCCAAAGCGTTGTTCCATATCCTTCTTCACAGCTTCTAACATAATGCTCACCCCCTGCTTGGAAGTTCTCGCCTTAGCATAAGTATCTAGTTTTTCTCCCTGTATCTGCAAAACCGGCTTAATACGCAAAATAGTACCAAGAGCTGCTACTGCAGGTGTCAATCTTCCACCTTTACGTAGATACTTCAAAGTATCCACCATAATATAAATACTGGCATCTAATTTTGTATCCATTAAGGCCTTACAAATCTCCTGGGCTGATTTTCCAGCTTCTCTCAATCGCAAAGCATCCTGCACTGCATTTTTCTGAGTCACTGAAATTCTTTGGTTATCAATTACATGAACCTTCCCATCATAATCCTCTGCCAGCATTTTTGCAGTCTGGCAACTGCCACTTAATCCACTGGACATAGGAATGTAAATAATCTCGTCTGAAGATTCTAATATTTCATTCCATGTATTTGTTAGGCTCTCAATAGATGGCTGAGAAGTGGACACAGACGCATTCCCTTTTAACATCTCATAAAAACCATCCTGATCCAATGTTATGTCTTCATAATATTCTTTGTCATCAATTAAGAAAGGCATAGGAATAACAGATATTCCCATTTCTTTTCCTTCTGATTGTGTAATTCCACTATTACTGTCTGTTGCAATTGCAATTTTACTCATGGCTCTACCTCATTTCTCACTTTGATTTTTCCATCTATTCACTAACTTTCGTTGGTACCTTTTCAGTTGATACAAGATCCGTATAAGCATATCTGTTTTATGTAGTTTTCAATACCATTTCTTCACAAAACACAAAAGAAGCCTGTTCCGCCTGAACAAACTTCTCTTGCTATTCTATCTTATTCTTTTGTTACTGTCAATTTTAAATTCATTTGCGCCTTTATCTTCCAAAAGGATTGAGTGGCAATGTCTGCTGTTCCTGTGTATTGGAATCCAGATCCGATTTACTTCCCAGTGTTACCTCTATTTCTTTCTCAGTATATTCTCCATCCTTCAATTCCTGGATGGTAATGGTCACCTTGGTCCCAGCTTTTGTGTAAGTAAGAATATCTTGCAGTTCCTCAATACTTGAAATGGTACGTTCATTGATCCCTGTGATAATATTTCCTTCTACGATCCCAGCCTTCTCAGCTGCCGAACCTTCCACTACCTGCTGAACATATACCCCCACTGGCATATGATACATCTCAGACGCATCTTCCAAAATATCCTTACCCATAATTCCAAGACTTGCCTGCTCAGAGATTGCTAACTGCTCACGATTCATCAACTCATTGATAATCGGAACTGCTGATGAAATAGGGATTGCATAGCCCATACCTTCTACCTCTTCTGATGAGAATTTTGCAGAATTGATTCCGATCACTTCCCCATTTGCATTTAACAAAGCCCCTCCACTATTTCCAGGGTTGATAGCTGCATCTGTCTGTAATAATGACATAGAAGAAGAATCTTCCACTGCAATTTCTCTATCTTTCGCACTGACATAACCCACAGTTACGGACTGTCCATATCCCAATGCATTACCAATGGCAATAGCCATATCTCCAACCTGGGTCTGTGTAGAATCCCCTAATGTAGCAATTTTAATTGCACTCTTCGTTTCTTCTGTCAATGTAGATTTATCTATGGCAATCACCGCCAAATCAGAGGAATTGTCCGCTCCTTTTACCACTGCATCTGCTGTACTTTCATCTGCAAATGTAACTTTAACAGATACGTTATCACCTGCTATTACGTGGTTATTGGTCACTACCAGCAACTGTTCGTCATTCTCACCAATAATAATTCCGGAACCACTTCCACTGGACTCTTCCGAGTAAATTTGCCCAAACACCTGCATCTGTTCTGTTGTGGTTGTGTCAATTGCAACAATTGCCGGCATAACATTTTGTACAATGGAAGATACGTCGGTTCCACTCACGCTAGAAACACTGGTTGCCTTTACCGCTTCCTCCAGTGCTGCCTGTTCCTGCGCCGCCTTCTCATAAGACTTTTGCACAAAAATCTGTGCACCGGAAAATGCACCTCCTGCTAAAGCTCCCGTACAAAGAGCTGCCACCAAAACTCCCGCCATCTTTTTTTTCTTCTTTTTTCCAGTCTTCTTCTCTACGTCCTGCCCGTCCATAGTTTCAAAAATATTTTCTTTCTTTTCCTTCATAAAAAATTACCCCTTTCTTTGGTTTCAACACTCATTTTTCTTTCTCTGTCTTTTTATTGTAATTGTTCTGTAAGCTATTTTTCATCTTACAGTTGAGATTGTAACCAAAAAGTATGTGCATTTTGTGAAGCACTTTTGAAAGAATTGTGTGCAAATGATTTAAAAGCAACCAAACATATAGAATGAAATTGCCTCCTGTCGGATGCCTCGCAATGCATTCTGTACTCCCGCATCTTCTAGGTTCCCCTCAAATTCTACAAAGAAACGGTATTCCCATTTCTTATTTTCAATTGGCCTTGATTCAATCTGTGTCAAATTCAATTGGTTAAACTTAAAATTCGATAAGGTTTCATATAGTGTACCGCTTTCATGCTTCACTTCAAAGCAAATGCTCACTTTCTTACCCTTGGTGTAAAACACCTTTTGATTTGTAATAATAATAAATCTGGTACTATTATTGCTCTGCTGATTGATACACCTTTGCAAAACTTCCAATCCATATAATTTAGCAGCTCTCTCACTTCCAATTGCTGCATGGGTAATATCCTGATCCTTTGCAACTTTCTCTACACTGGCAGAAGTACTTTCAAACTCCTCAGGCTGCATGTTTGGATATTGTTCCAAAAACGGAACGCACTGTAAGATCCCCTGCTGGTGGGAGTATACTTTTGTTATCTGATCCAAGCTTGCACCTTTCATTCCGATCAAAGCCTGATCCACTTTTACTTCCCGCTCTCCAATAATACATGCATGACTCTTTACTAACAGATCATAAATATCATTGATTCCTCCTGTAGAAGAATTTTCAATTGGCAATACTCCGTATTCCACTTCACCAGCATCCAACGCTTCTAATACTCCCTGAAATGTGTTCTTGTAGGTGCCCTCCACTTCCTCTCCAAAGAAATCAATCATAGCCTGTTCCGTGTAGCTACCTCTCGCCCCAAAACATGCCACCTTCTTATTTCCATAAGGCAACTCATCCATAGGTTTTAGCCCACCATTCAAATCCGATTCCTGTTTCACAAGGCCATACTGTTTCTTTCTGCTAATGGACATAATTTGGGTAAACAACTCACGAACTGCCTGCTTATTAAATTCATCCTCTGTCATAGCTGCCAATGCATCTAATTTCGAATCTTCTCGTTCTTTGTCATATACCGGCTTCCCTGTTTCAATTTTAAATGCTGCCACTTCATAAGTAAGCTTCATTCTTTCTTCAAACAATCGCATTAATTCCTTATCAATCTTATCGATTTCTTTTCTAATTAACTGTAAATCCATATCTCAATTCCAAAGGGTGTACTCCCCCGTTTCCTTTCTAAAGCATTTTACATCTGTCCACCAATCATAGTATCATATTTTTCCATTTTTTTCATCAAAATTTTACTGGCCCCTCTCCTCCCTCTCCTCAATCCTTTCCTTGCAATCTCATGGTGAACTATTTATAATATGTATATTAGAAATTTTAAAAAGACAAAACGATGAGGGGGATTATAATGAAAAAAAACCTACTAACTATATTAGCTATATTGGCTATCGTTGCACTTGTGCTCTTGTCTTATCGTTCCAAAAAGACAGTATACAACGACGCAAACACTGTAGGAAACACCAGTGGAAACCTGTTAAACGGCGGTCTGTTCTGCGAAAATGACGGACACATCTATTTTAGTAATCCCAAAGACGAAGGAAGACTTTACTTAATGGACAATACACTGTCTATTTTTACAAAGTTATCTGAGGATACGCCTACAAACATCAACGCAGCAGGAAAATATATTTTTTACGGAAGACATAATCAAAATCAAGTACAAGACAACGATAATGTATTTCAAGTTTCCCAAACTGGACTTTACCGAATTGATAAGAGTGGAAAAAATACAAAAACAATATATGACAAAGTGGTTAATAGCATTAGTTTGTATGGAAATACCCTATATTTTCAACATAATACCGATAGTGGTATTGGAGTTTCGAAAATCGATATTGATAAGTCCAACGAACAGCTTCTTTTCCAAGACCCAATCCTTCCCTATGTGGTTACAGATAATATTTTATACTATGTAGGGACAAACAAAGAGCATAATATTCATACTAAGAATCTTAGCACAGAAGAAAACCTGGTACTAAAAGAGGGAAATTTTGCATTCCTTACCGAAAGTGGCGGCAATCTTTTCTTTTTAGATTTAAAACAGGATCATGCCCTTTGCTACATGCCTTTGGATACAGAAGAAATTTCTGTTCTAGTAGAGGAACCTACCAGCACTTATAACACCAGCCTGGATGGTCGCTATCTTTACTACCAGATTGACAATGGAACAGATAATGGTATTTACCAGATGAACGTAAAGCGAAACGAAGTAATCTGTATGAAAAAAGGGAATTTCACAGCCATTCATACAACTGGAAATTATATCTTCTTCCGTGAATTTAACAAAGATACCTACTATTATGCAAAACATGATACCCCTACAGACATACAAATTTTCGAACCAGAAATAGACAAATAAGTTCTACTGTTCAGAGAGTGCCATTGGCAAAATGAAAAAGAGAGAAAACTCAAATAATTTAAGTTTTCTCTCTTTTTTTGGTTAGACACTCTTATTTCTCACCCATATACTCATACACTTCATGGAGAGAATACAAAGAACCAAAGATCAAAATCCCATCATAGGCCTTTTCGTTCTTCTCAATTTGTGCCAATGTCTCCTTCATGGTACCTCCTACACGAACCGTCTCATAATATTCCTTCGCAACCTGTGCAAGTTCCTGGGCCGGCAATGCTCTTTCGTTATCTGGCGTAAAGGTGAACACATCTTTCCCCTCAGATGCTAATAACTCCAACACCTCCCTATATTCCTTATCCCGAAGCATACCAATTACAAAAAGCAGCTTTTTATTTGAAAGATATAGTTTGATGCTTTCTTTCAGACTTCTTGCTGCATCCACGTTATGGGCACCATCCACAATGTAAAAAGGATCTCTTTTAAGTATTTGGAACCTTCCACTCCACTTTGCCTTTGCGATTCCCTCATATACCTGTTCTTTTTTTATGTTCCAGCCTTTTTTCTGCAACCTTTCCATCACTTCAATTGCCAGTGCAGCATTCTTGGGCTGATTTTCTCCTACCAATGAAGTCTTTATGCCCTCCCATTCTTTATAAGAAAAAGCAACTCCATCCAAAGAGTGCTTTTCTTTCGTTATTTTCGAAAAATCTGCAAATGTAAGCTCTGCCTTCTTTTCTTGTGCACATTGTTTTAAGACCTGAGTAATTCCAGCATTTGCTTCTTTATTGTCAAATTCCTGATCATAACTGACCACACAGCCTTTTTCTTTTATAATCCCAGCTTTTTCCCTTGTAATTTCTTCTACAGTATCTCCCAGAAATCCCATATGGTCTCGACTGATGGAGGTAAACACACTGCATTCGGTCTGTTCCATTACATTGGTTGCATCCAGCCTTCCACCAAGCCCAACCTCTAAAACAACAATATCACACTGCTGCTCTATGAAATACAAAAAAGAAGCTAAGGTTTCCAGTTCAAAAACTGAGGGAAGACTTTCTCCCCTTTTCCTTCTACTGTCATAAATTTCTTTCAAATTATCCACAATTTTTGCGAATTCTTCTTCCAAAATCCACTGCTCGACAATCTCATCCCCATTTTTCATAACTTTTTGTATTCTCTCACGATATCCCCGAATGGTTGGAGAAATATACCGTCCTACCCGATACCCTGCACTAGCTAGAATATAGGAAACGTAAGTACACACAGAACCTTTTCCATTGGTACCTCCTACATGTACGAACTTTATTTTTTTCTCCGGATGCCCTAGTTCCTCTAACATTCCTTTCATGGCATCTAGTCCCATTTCTCCTGAATTTTGATTAGCATCTTCCACAAAGGAAACAGCTTCCTGGTAGTTCATTTTCTTTCTTTTCCTTTCTTTCCCCGTTTAGAAAGAAAGGAGTTGTCCCAAAAGACAACTCCTTTCCTCTCACAGTTCTCACAAAATTAAAATTCCATTTTCTTTTCAAAATATGCTTTCAAATCTGCGATCGCCACACGTTCCTGCTCCATCGTATCTCTGTCACGAACGGTAACTGCATGATCTTCCTCTGAGTCAAAATCATAGGTTACACAGAATGGTGTACCAATCTCATCCTGTCTTCTATAACGTTTTCCAATATTTCCTCTATCGTCAAATTCACAGTTGTAGTATTTGCTCAATTCTGCATATACTTTTTCTGCTCCTTCATTTAACTTCTTAGACAATGGCAATACACCAATCTTAATTGGCGCAATAGCTGGATGGAAATGCATTACCGTACGAACGTCTCCTCCTTCTAACTCTTCCTCATCGTATGCACTACATAAAAATGCAAGTGTAACACGGTCCGCTCCAAGGGATGGCTCGATTACATATGGAATGTATTTTTCTTTCTTCTCGTCATCAAAATACTCCATAGGCTCTCCTGATGTATTCTGATGCTGGGTAAGGTCATAATCTGTACGGTCAGCCACACCCCATAATTCTCCCCATCCAAATGGGAATAAGAATTCAATGTCTGTAGTTGCTTTACTGTAAAAACAAAGTTCTTCCGGTGCATGATCTCTTGCACGAATTTCCTCGTCCTTGATACCTAAATTCTTTAACCAGTTCAAACAGAAAGTTTTCCAATAATCGAACCACTCTAAGTCCGTTCCAGGCTCACAGAAGAACTCTAATTCCATCTGTTCAAACTCTCTTGTACGGAACGTGAAGTTACCCGGTGTGATTTCATTACGGAAGGATTTACCAATCTGTCCAATTCCAAATGGTATCTTCTTTCTGGAGGTTCTCTGTACATTTTTGAAGTTAACAAAAATACCCTGAGCAGTTTCCGGTCTTAAATAAACAGTATTTTTCGCATCCTCTGTAACACCCTGAAATGTCTTAAACATAAGGTTGAAATTACGGATTTCTGTGAAGTTATGCTTACCACAGGTTGGACAGCAAATATTCTTGTCCTCAATGTACTGTTCCATCTCTTCCTTAGACCAGGCATCTACACTTCCTTCTAATTCAATATTATTCTCTGCCATATATTCTTCAATCATCTTATCTGCGCGGAAACGTTCATGACATTCTTTACAGTCCATCAATGGATCAGAAAATCCACCTAAATGTCCAGAAGCAACCCATGTCTGAGGATTCATCAAAATCGCACAATCCACTCCTACATTGTATGGATTCTCCTGAATAAATTTCTTCCACCAAGCTCTTTTAATATTATTCTTTAGTTCTACACCAAGATTTCCATAATCCCATGTATTTGCCAATCCACCATAAATTTCTGAGCCTGGATACACAAATCCTCTTGATTTTGCCAAAGCAACAATTTTCTCTAATGTTTTTTCCATCTTTCTTCCTACCTTTCCATACTACTTATATATAATAACCGCAATCTGTTCTCCGGTCGTCTGTATCAAATTGTCTCCTGTCAGGCTGGCATCGGAATAATACACAATGGTTCCGTCCAATTGAATATCCAACACCCCCTCTACGATTAGGTAATGCAGATCTTTTTCTGCAAGCACTTCGTCCTTTCCCACCGTAGAACCATCGGTGGCCTTCACAAAAGACTCTGGCAAAACTAAATTACTCTCCACTTCTTTCGAAGTCAATACTTTCAGTTTTTCTCCTTGAAAACCTTCATATGTATCTGCACTGTCAAAAGAAAGCAAAACCTTTGCCACTTGGTCTTTCACCGAAAAATCTTCCAGTCGTACTTTCCCAGCTTCCTCTTGGGTGTTGTAGTCCTCAATGGTCTCTTTTACAAAATCTTTTAATTCCGAATCCGAATAATAAGATTTATCAAATTGTTCCACATCTGCCAGTTCCAATTTTCCCTCTTTGCTTACATAAAGGGTATCATTTTCTATCTCCTTTAGATTCAGAATACTCTTATCACCGCAACCACATACCATGAGGAGCACTAAAAGAAAACAAGCACCAAAACGGATCCTTTTTCTCATCATCTTCGTATCCTTTCTATACACACAATATTTTTATTGTACTATCTAATATTTCATTTTTCAACCCAATTCTTGCGAATTATATGCAAAAATATCACTCCGATTACTGTTCACACACAACTCTTTGCATTTCCTTTCTATCCCTCCAATAGCTTAAGCATTTCCAGAGAGTGATACTCTCCTTTTGCATATTGCTCCATGTACTGTTCTGCAACCTTTCGCAATTCATTTTTATATTCCTCAGCTAATAAAAATGTATATAATTTTTCCACCGGACTACTGACAATATGCTGAAGGGTATATACGGTCGCCGGAGAGATTTCCAGCAAATCTTTGGCCGTATGTTTGCATTCTTTACAAATCATTCCACCACTTTTGCTGGAAA
The DNA here is from genome assembly GCA_045124315.1 of Lachnospiraceae bacterium. GTDB lineage: Bacteria > Bacillota > Clostridia > Lachnospirales > Lachnospiraceae > CAG-411. The sequence continues at coordinate 4,965 of JBGVLO010000130.1, read as the reverse complement.
ACCCACCATAAAACACTTCATGGAGATTCTTTTGTTTTCTCCTGCACTTCACACAACTAAAGACCTGTGGCATTTCTCCGTTATAGGAAATTGCTTTCAATTCAAACACGGATTTTATTAAATCATTTGGTATTTTCTCATGTCCTATGGCTCGAAGAGACTGATAGAGAAGTTTCAAAATCCCAGTTGCCTCCATGTTCTCATAAGTAAGATATGCCGCAACCTCACAAAAGTAGGATGCATAGGAAATCTTTTCCAAATCCTCTTTCAGCCCTTCAAAGTAATTCTGAATTTCTGCATGATTTACTGAGTAGGAATTTCTTCCACGATACAAAGTAAAGGTTCCAAATGCAAACGGCTGGCTGCTTGCCATCAAAGCACTGTTTGACCTTCTTGCCCCCTTGGCAAACGCAGATATTCTTCCCAATTCTTTGGTAAGGAGCACAAGCCGTTTATCATATTCTCCAATCGGCATCGCCGATAAAACGATTCCCGTCACCGTTTCCAGATTCATCCTGCTTTGCACCTTCTTTATCTACTGTCTCCATCTTTACTTGAACATAATCCAAATAATCTTTCACATAACCTGTTTCTTCAAATTTCTTCCAAAATTCGTTCTTCATTTTTCTGTTCCTTTCCATTGCAAGCCATAAGCGAACTCTGACACGGCGTCCCTGTTCTTTTACATACCGCCTTCTCTTACAAGCTTTTGATTGATCTTGCACAACATTCAAATCCGATGGAAATTCTCACATTCTATCTTCTTTTTATTGTTACCTTCTTCTATATTCTTATGCAGACTATTCCCAATCTTTATCCTGATATCCATAATTCTTCAAAAGAAAATCACTGTCTCTCCAATCTTTTTTTACTTTTACCCATAACTGCAGATTCACTTGAATATCTAACAAATTTTCAATCTCACCACGAGCTAGAGTTCCAATTTTTTTCAACATAGAACCTTTTTTTCCAATAATAATCCCCTTATGAGAATCTCTCTCGCATATAATAGTAGCATCAATGTCCATAATTTTTCCATTTTTGCGTTCACGCATTCTTTCTATGGAAACGGCAATTCCGTGAGGGATCTCATCACTTAGAGAACGCAAGGCTTTTTCACGTATCAATTCTGCCACGATCTGTCTCTCTGGCTGATCCGTAATCGTATCCTCATCATAAAACTGTGGTCCTTCTTGAAGATAGGAAAATAACATTTCTACTAAATGATCCGCATTTTCACCTTTCAAAGCAGACACAGGGATGATCTCTGCAAAATCATAAATTTTGCTATAGGTGTCAATCACAGCCAAAAGTTCCTCTTTTTTTACGGTATCAATCTTATTGATCACCAGTAACACAGGAGTACTTGTCTTCTGCAATTGTTCTGCAATATGACGTTCACCGGCACCAATAAAAGTAGTAGGCTCTACCAGCCACATAATAACATCTACTTCCTTTAAGGTTCGTTCTGCCACATTTACCATATACTCACCAAGCTTATTCTTTGCCTTGTGTATACCAGGGGTATCCAAAAAGATGATCTGTCCTCTCTCATCCGTAAACACAGTTTGGATACGATTTCTGGTAGTCTGTGGTTTATTGGATGTGATGGCGATCTTTTGCCCTATGATCTGATTCATCAAGGTCGATTTTCCTACATTTGGACGTCCAATCAAAGTTACAAATCCTGACTTAAATTCTCTCTTCACAAAATTTCCTCCATTATTCACAGGCCTTCTTCTTTTGGGAAGACCTATTTTTTCTTATAGTAATCCGGTTACAACATTGAATAGTTTCTTGTTCTCCTCAATCTTCTTTTCATTACCGATCACGCATAAATTGCCGTCGTCCAATATGGATTTCACAATTGGAGCCAGCTTTCGAATATCTTCCTGTGTAGCCTGTAACACCTGGTTACGCACTTCCTTTAAATATTCTTCTGTTATCCCTGTCATATATGCATTAAATCCTCGTGAACCTGCTCCGGAAGGTGTCAAAGGCACATCCATATTACTGATGGCACCAATGATATACTTGGTCATATCTCTGTCACTCACATTAAAATTAGCAACATACTCATATGCACCTTCATAAATTTCATTTGTCTCTTTCAAACTCGGATCGCGGTAGGATACAAAATACCCATTTCCATTTTGGGAAAATCCGCACATACAGCCGTAAGCACCGCCCTTTACGCGAACATTGTTCCAAAGGTAATCATATCCCAAGATTACTTTCAAAATTTGCAATGCCCCATTGTATTCCAGATTATGATTGCGGAAATTACCACTTCTGGCCACATACTGCACCTGTCCTGCATTTTTAAACCCTTCCTGTGTGCCATGTACCAGGAAATCCAGTTTTCCGTCTACTTTCTTTTCTTCTCCTTTTTCTGGAACTGCGCTTAAGAAGGTATCTGCCTCAACCAGGAATTGTTCATAGCCCTTCTCTTCTCCAATAAAGCTAATGATCATATTTTCCTTGCATAATACACCTGCTAATATCTGCTGGAACACTTCTACCAGTTGCTCTGCCTCATCATCAAAATTCTCGTCCAAGTGGCGTAAGAATTGATAATATGCAATTCCTTCCGCCTCATCTCCATATTTGGCAAGGGAAGAAAAATAAGACATGGAACGATTGACCGCAATACTATGACCGGAGCCATTAAGTTTCATTTCCATTCTGGATCTGGCCTCCGCAATAATTTCTTTTAATCTCTTCTTATCTGAAAAATCCGTATGGAACGCCATCTCTTCCATCAATTCCAAAGATTTTTTTATATTACCGTACAACACTTTACTTCGAAGTTCAAAGGCCAGTTTGAAGTGATCCGGTTCGTCTAATCCGCAGTAAGAATTTCCATCTGCAATAATGCCACCAGTATAAATATTGGTTTCATTGGAAAATTCCAGATAGGTGTGCTTATGGGTATCCATATACCCTAAAACAGTAGTAAGCAATGAAATATACGGTGCCATATCCTTCCAGTCATCCATTGGAAATACAAATTTAAAGTATGCAATCCCATTGGTATAAATTGGATGATAAATTAGTTTGTTCTCCCCAAGCATCCTCTCTTCAAATACCAGCGGACGAATATTCGGATCCATATCCTCACGAGTCAGCATAGGAATCTTCTCTAATTCCTCCGGCGTGGATGGCTCTTCCTGATATTGCTTTAAAGCTTTGGTATTCTCCACCATCTGCTGCAATTCTTCTTTACTCATAGAAGCTTTTTTCTCTGCGAGTTCTTCTCTGATCCTTGCTTCTTTTTTCTCGGTGAGCCCATAAGCCGGCTTTACAATAACAATAGAACTGTGCGGATTATGGATCAAATATTTCTCAATCAACTTTTCAAAATATCCGGTTGAAATCTGCTCTTTTAGGTATGCAAATGTATCATTAGCAAGAATATGCGTAAAAATAGCCTCGTCACTGTATAGCCAGCTATCCAGCATCTGCAGTCCATACATAAGCCCTTTTGGATAAGAACCAAAATCTGCTTCCCGATACTTAAATTCAAAATAATTGATTGCAGCTAACAAAGCCTGCTCATCCAATCCTTCCTCAACTATTTTCGTCAGTGTATTTTTGTACACTTGTAAAAATTCATTTTTCTGAGTTTCGTTAGCATTTTTCGCAACCACAGAAAAATATGGCTGAAGGATACCGTTGTCATAAGAACTCAGAATATCTTTCCCTATACCAGCCTCTAATAATGCCTGTTTTAATGGGGCTCCCGGATTGTCTACTAATACATACTCCAAAATCTGAAATGCAACATAAAGTTCTTTATTCAAGGATACATCTATCACAGAATTGTAACTTAAGTAGGTCTTGTCCACATTGCTCTCACCTTCAGCCAATGGATATTCCTCTATGATTTCCTTCGTTTCCGTAAATGCTTCCTGCATTTTAATCTCTGAATCAATTGGAGCGGCCTCAAAGTCAGATAAGTACTTTTGGTCGATCCACTCCAGCTTTTCTTTCATATCCATATCTCCATACAGATAAATATAACTATTACTTGGATGGTAATATCTCTTGTGGAATTCCAAATACTGCTCATATGTCAGAGAAGGAATCGCATCCGGATCTCCACCCGATTCTACTCCATACGCAGTATCCGGAAATAAGGAAGACTGAATCAAACGGAACAACTGCTGCTCCGGCGAAGAGAATGCCCCCTTCATTTCATTGTAAACTACACCATTGTAGGTAATCTCTCCCTCTATATCTTCCAGTTCATAGTGCCAGCCTTCCTGCTTGAAGATTTCCTCTCTTTCATAAATATTGGGATAAAATACTGCATCCAGATACACATGCATCAAATTTTGGAAATCTTTGTCATTACAACTTGCAATCGGATAAATGGTCTTGTCCGGATAAGTCATCGCATTTAAAAATGTATTCAGAGATCCTTTTACCAATTCTACAAAGGGATCCTTTGCCGGAAATTCTCTGGAACCACATAACACCGTATGCTCTACTATATGTGCCACACCTGTAGAATCCTCAGGTGGCGTACGAAATCCGATTGAAAACACTTTATTATTGTCATCATTACAGATTACTGCCACTCTTGCACCTGTCTTTTTATGCTTCCATATATACCCAAGACTATTTAAATCCTGTAATTCTTCTTTTTTTACCAGTTCATACCCAGGTATCTCTTCCCAGTCATTCTTCCACTGCATACCCATTCTCCTCTCTTTTCCTCTAATTCACATTCTTCTCTATATTTCCAAGAAAATTCTTCTAAATTCATAACTGTTCACAGGGTGGCATTTGCAAATAGCAAAACACTTCAACCATCAGCTGGACATTTTTCTCTCATATTTGACCATTGTACCAAGTCGCTAGCGCGACGGCTAGCCCCAGTTACAATTAATTTCCCACTATTTAAAAATAAAAATAGCAGTTTTTGTATATTTGTAGTATTGTTAAGTTACCACACCAAAC
>JBGVLO010000129.1:0-5819 GCA_045124315.1 Lachnospiraceae bacterium | reverse complement strand
TCGGAGAATGGGTGGTAACCCCACGTCATGGAAAACCGGTGGAAATCAATGCTTTATGGTACAATGCCTTAAAGGTAATGGAGGAACTTTCTAAGAAGTTTGGAAAGCCAAGTGAAGAGTACAGTCAGTTAGCAGAGAAAGTGAAAGAATCTTTTGTAAAGAAATTCTGGAATCCAGACAAACAGTGTCTGTTTGATGTAGTGGATGAAAATGATGCCAAGATTCGTCCAAACCAGATTTGGGCAATTTCTCTTCCATTTACCATGTTGGATAGAGAAAAGGAAAAGGCAGTGGTAGATACAGTACTTTCTCATTTGTATGCTAACTATGGTCTACGTTCCTTGTCACCATTTGATGAAGAGTATAAAGGGATTTATTTTGGTAAACTTCATGACAGAGATGCGGCTTACCATCAGGGTACCGCATGGGCATTCCCATTAGGTGGACTTATCAGTGCTTATGTAAAGGTAAATGATTACTCTAAGGAAAGTGTGGAATATGCCAAGAAGTTGTTAGAGCCAATGAAGGATCATCTGATGGATGGTTGTGTTGGTTCCATTGCGGAGATTTTTGATGGAGATGAGCCGAATATTTCAAGAGGCTGCTATGCTCAGGCTTGGAGTGTTGGTGAAATCCTTCGTGCTTATACAGAGTTATTGTCTTTATAGAATAACTGCGTTAGAGAGTTGGATAAAAAGAAAAACGATGGAAAGGAAAACAGAAAACTGTGGTATGTCAGGCATACTGCAGTTTCGCCTTTTGAATGCAGCTAGATGTGTTTCGAAGGTTTGGTAAAAATGATGTCACAGTTACAAGATGAAATTAAAAAACGTAGAACGTTTGCGATTATTTCCCATCCCGATGCAGGTAAGACGACCTTGACGGAAAAGCTTTTATTATATGGAGGAGCCATTAATACGGCAGGTTCTGTAAAGGGTAAGGCGACAGCGAAACATGCAGTTTCGGACTGGATGGAAATTGAAAAGGAAAGAGGTATTTCTGTTACTTCTTCTGTATTACAGTTTAATTATGATGGCTATTGTATTAATATTCTAGATACTCCGGGACACCAGGATTTCTCAGAGGATACATATCGTACTTTGATGGCAGCGGATTCTGCGGTCATGGTAATTGATGGTTCTAAGGGTGTTGAGGCACAGACCATTAAGTTGTTTAAGGTATGTGCCATGAGAGGAATTCCCATTTTTACCTTTGTAAACAAAATGGATCGAGAAGCGAAGGATACTTTTGAATTATTGTCAGATATTGAAGAGGTATTAGGGATTGGAACCTGTCCTATGAACTGGCCTATCGGTTCCGGTAAGGAATTTAAGGGAGTGTATGGAAGGGATAGCAAGGAAGTTTCCTTGTTCCAGTCTGTTTCTACCGGTGGTTCCAAAGCGGCGAAGGAAACGGATTTATCTATTGATGATCCGGCATTAAAGGGTGAAATCGGGGAATATCTGTATGACCAGCTTATGGATGAAATTGAGCTTTTGGATGGGGCAGCAGATGAACTGGATATGGAATTGGTGGAAAAAGGTAAATTATCACCGGTGTTTTTCGGTTCGGCCTTAACTACCTTTGGTGTGGAAACATTTTTACGTCATTTCTTAGAGATGACTTCTTCCCCACTTGCCAGAAATTCCGATGAAGGCTTGATTGACCCATTGACCGAGGATTTTTCTGCCTTTGTATTTAAGATTCAGGCAAATATGAATAAGGCACATAGAGATAGAATTGCATTTATGAGAATCTGTTCCGGAAAGTTTGATGCTGCCAAGGAAGTCTATCATGTGCAAGGGGGAAAGAAACTACGTCTTTCCCAGCCACAGCAGTTAATGGCTCAGGACCGTAAGGTGGTGGAAGAGGCCTATGCCGGGGATATTATCGGTGTGTTTGATCCGGGTATTTTTTCTATTGGTGATACCATTGTAGCACCGGGAAAGAAGTATCAATACGAAGGCATTCCGACCTTCGCACCGGAACATTTCTGCCGTCTGGTTCAGTTGGACACCATGAAGAGAAAACAGTTTGTAAAAGGTGTTACCCAGATTGCCCAGGAAGGTGCCATTCAGATTTTCCAGGAATACAGTGCCGGTATGTCAGAAATTATCGTAGGTGTAGTAGGTGTCCTTCAATTTGATGTTTTGAAGTATCGTCTGGAAAATGAATATGGCTGTGACATTCGTTTGGAACCATTGCCATACAATTACATCCGCTGGATTAAGGATGTTACCTTTGATCCAAACCAGTTAAGAGGCGGTATGGATGTGAAGAAGGTAAAAGATATGAAAGGAAATCCATTGTTATTATTCCAGAATGAGTGGAATATTAAGATGCTCTTAGACAGAAATGAAGGACTTGAGTTGATGGAATTTTCAAAGAATTGATAAGGGGTAAAAGAACAAAGATAACTAGTGTTATTGCTTATAAAATATTATTTTTACCGGTTTCAATGTAAGTAAGGGAAAATTTTAAAATTTAAAACAAGATACAAACTTCTGCATATATTATATTATGATACAAGGTAAAAGGGCATGATGATTGCATGAAAAAACATGACTTTTGGTCCTTGAGTATCATTAACATTATAAAAAGATGCAGGAGGAAAACCATGAAACGAATTTATCTCGGCATTTGTGGCAAAACAGATAAAAATGACGGCTTCCTCATAGAAAAGGAGGCCGATTTTTGTTTTACAGAACATTTGGTGAAAGAACTAAAAAGGCTTGGATACGAAGTGAAAGTTGGAAGATATTGTCCCCCATATCACGATGCCCTGGAACGTTACATGGAATGCAAACGGTATCAGCCGGATGGGATTTTAGAGTTTCATAGTAGAGAAAGTACAGGTGTATTGGTATCTTATCATGGTATGGAAGCAAAAGAGATGGCAGAGAAGATAGAAAGAAATTTGAGAAAAAATGGGATAAAGGCTGAGATAAAAGAAAAAAGGAATCACTCCCTGTCCTATGATTGTCCGATGTATCTGGTGATAGAGGGAGAGTTTCATAAAGAAGAAGTATTAGAAGCGGTAATTAGGGAATTATAAAAAAGATGTGGATGATAAATGAAGTGCAGTGAAATGTAATATGGTTACTGTTCCCTTTCGAACAGTAATAGAATATGCCCCTTCTAAATAGACAGGAAAGGGATACCTGTTTCGTTGGAAGGGGATACATAAAATCAGTCGTATATTGCGAAGGGAATTTATGATGTGGCGGAATGGAACATTGCATTTTAAAAGGAAATCCGTTATACTAACCATAATTAATAGAGATATCCGGTCAATGAATATATCTTATAAACAGGTGAAACGCAAACGTAGCAAGTGTTTGCAAGATATGTTGTGAAGCACTGAAGGCGAATAAGAGTGTTTTGCTACTGGTTCGTTTGTAAACAGTAACGAGTTTTTTGAAAGGATGTGACAGACATGGTAAATACAGTGAATATGCAAAATAATGTAGGAATTGGAATACAGGATTTTTTAAAACTAAGAGAGCAGAATCATTTTTATGTTGATAAAACCCCATTTATTAAGGAATGGTGGGAGAGCGGAGATGATGTAACCTTAATTACCCGTCCAAGACGGTTTGGAAAAACTTTGAATATGTCCATGGTGGAGGAATTCTTTTCTGTGGATTATGCAGGAAGAGGAGATTTGTTCGAAGGGCTTTCTATCTGGGAAGAAGAAAAGTACCAGAAACTGCAGGGAACCTATCCTATAATTAGTCTTTCTTTTGCAAAAATAAAAGAAAGCAACTATCAGATGACCCGTAAGAAGATATGCAGGCAATTGACAGAGTTATATGCAAAAAATGCCTTTTTACTGGAGAGTGATTTGCTTTATGAAACGGAACGGGAATATTTTAAGAGTGTGAATGTAGATATGGATGATGCAGATGCTACCACTGCCCTGAATTGTTTATCTGATTATCTGTATCGTTATTACGGAAAAAAGGTGATTATTCTGCTTGATGAGTATGACACTCCGATGCAGGAAGCTTATGTGAATGGTTTTTGGGAGGACATGGTGGCATTCACAAGAAGTCTCTTTAATTCTACTTTTAAAACTAATCCTTACATGGCACGTGGTATTATGACGGGAATTACCAGAGTAAGTAAAGAGTCGGTTTTTTCGGATTTGAATAATTTAAAGGTGGTCACTACCACCTCGGATGAATATGCCACCTCTTTTGGTTTTACAGAAGAAGAAGTATTTGCAGCATTAGATGCTGGTGGATTAGGGGAAGAGAAAGAAAAAGTCAAAGAATGGTATGATGGCTTCGTGTTTGGAGAACAGAAAGATATCTATAATCCATGGTCTATCCTTAATTTTCTGGATACCGGTAAATATGCAACCTACTGGGCAAATACCAGCTCTAACAGTCTGGTAGGAAAGCTGATTAGAGAAGGTGACAGAGAAATCAAACAGTCCATGGAACAGCTGTTAAAAGGGGAGCATCTGATTTGTCCAATTGATGAGCAGATTGTATATAATCAGTTAGATAATAACGAAGAGGCCATCTGGAGTCTGATGGTGGCAAGTGGATATCTTAAGATTTTGGATTACGAAGACATGGGAAAAGTAGAAAGACAGCCGAATTATGAGTTAGCCATCGCCAATAAGGAAGTACGGATTATGTTTGATTCTATGATCAGTGGATGGTTTGGTGGTCAGAGGGGAAATTATAACCGCTTTATCACTGCAATGCTGATAGGCGATGTGGATGAAATGAATGAGTATATGAATGAGATTTCCTGTGAAATTTTCAGCTATTTTGACACAGGAAAAAGAGTTTCAAAAAAAGCCCAGCCGGAGCGGTTCTATCATGGTTTTGTGTTAGGATTGATGGTGGATTTAAAAGGACGCTATCTGGTGACCTCCAACCGGGAAAGCGGCTTTGGAAGATATGACATTATGTTAGAGCCGGTAAAACCGGAGCAGGATGATGCCATCATCATTGAATTTAAGGTATTTAACCCTAGAAAAGAGAAGTCATTGGAAGAAACCCTTGCCTCGGCCCTTGCCCAGATTGAGGAAAAACAATACGAGGCTAGTCTTATTGCCAGAGGAATTTCAAAAGACAGAATTCATAAATATGGCTTTGCCTTTGAAGGAAAGAATGTACTGATAGGGTAGAAATTTGAAATTACATTTAAGGTATGATAGGAATATTGTGTGTGGAATGAAAGGTTACGTAGATGAACCATTATTGGCTTTGTAATGTGTTTCGCAGTAATAAGAAAAAGGCAACGTTTATTCGTTGCCTTTTCTTTATTACTTTATTTATCTTTTAAATATTCATTTAATGCTGCAACCAATGCGTCACAGTCCATTCCATGAACCATAGCTGCTTCTTCTAAGGTTTCACCTTGAGCAGATGGGCAGCCTGGGCAGTGCATTCCGGCTTCCATAAGGATTGGAATGGTTCCTGCATCAATGGCAAGAATATCAGCGATAACCATGTCTTTTGAAACTTGAGCCATGAGAAAAACCTCCTTTTAAAAATCGTTAAAAAACATTATAGTATCAAACTATTAAGAAGTCAAATTATTTATCATAGAAACTACCATACATCTTAATTCTAATATGCAGAAATCAAAAAGGAAAATACACATTTTTTACAGTTATTATCAAGTTTTTGTACCGAAAAAAAAACAAGAAAAAGTGAGGAAATCGGTTGACGTGTATACAATATCCATATATAATAAAAGTACGATACCAAGGGGTGTTCTGTCGCAGAAAACTGTGATGAATGCGTGGTTTACGGCAGTGAGCTGCCATGATGATACACATTAACTGTCATTTGACA
>JBGVLO010000128.1:0-1937 GCA_045124315.1 Lachnospiraceae bacterium | reverse complement strand
CAACTCCGCCCTGACACCTTTCCTTCTGCAGTCCTCACATAACTTTTCTATCTGTAATACCGCCAGTTTATACTTCTTAGGACGTTGTTTCCGCAGTATGGCTCGAATCTCATCCATTCCCATTCTAAGTTGGTCAATGACCGCCTGTATCATTTTTTTCGAAGCCTCCGGCTCTTGCTCCATCAACACTTTCACTGCTTCTAACTGATACACAGAACCATTAATATTATGTCCCAGCTTGTCATGCAAGGTCTGGGAAAGTCTTTCCCTTTCCTCTAACATCTGATTCTCAGCCAGAATTAAATTCTTTCTTATTTCCTCCCGCATTTCATGCTCTTTATGATAGATGTTATGTTTCAAAGATTGTTCCACTATAATATCTTCCTTCAACTGCTTCCGGTATGACTCCACCACAAAATCATGCTGAAAATAAATGATACTCATAAACAACGCCACCATCAGATGCAGATACCCATTCATCTGTCCCGGAACAAAAGCAATTCCAATAGGTAGAAAATACCAGAACATGTTCGGTCTAAGATAGGTAAGAACCTCATAACAAAGGAAAATGCCCAACAATAAAAATGCATTTCCAAGTCTTGAGAAAATAATAAAAAGAAGTCCCACCGCCAAAACAAAAAAGATCCTCTGTTTTCTTCGTTCCACTAATTCCTTACCTGCTACCACACCAACAAATAACGCAAGAAGCAGGAGCACCTTAAAAGATGCCCCTGTTAACACAGACTGTGACAAAACAATATAGATTTCCAATACCAGCAGCAAGCCTATCCTGACTGCCAAAAAATAATGATTCCGAAACTGTTCTCCCATCATATGCTTCCCTTCTTTTCAAGGATTTTAATACATCCTTGCGCCCATTTATTTCTTTCCCATTGCGAAACAAACCTACGCTCATTCGTTTCTTTCTATCACTCTCATACGGCATATTACAGCCTCACAATTTCCTATAAATTTACGACTCCTTCCTCTTCATCTTAAGCCCTACGGCTCCCACAGTGATAATGACCACCAAATATGCTACTGTAACATATAATAACATAGAATAAGCACTTTTGTCCCCTACTAATAACAATTCGGAAGCATCCATAAACCATTTTTGTGGCATAAGATAGGAGATGGTTTTTAATGCTGCCGTTGTATCATTCAACGGAAAATATAAACCAGCCAGTAATGCGGAAATACTCCAAATGGTAAACATCGCATAATTTGAACTCATGACATCTCCTAATATAACCCCAAGAAACATACTTAAAGTACTAAAGATTAAGCCCAAAAGAAATATAACAAACAGGAACACCAGGATATTGATTCCTAAATCCAGACCTTTCATTGCGTACAAGCATACTCCCAGTACCAAGGTCTGCATCACACAGATGAGAAAGGCAACCACGAATTTTACAAGAAAATAATCCCGACTTTTCATCTTAGACAACATCATTCTGGTAAACACCTTATTGTTTTGTTCTTCAATTACCGTATGGGCCACAAAAACACCGCAAAACAGAAAACCTAAGGTAATAATTGCAAAAGCATAGCCCATCTGCGTTCTTTGATTTATCTGCCTTTCTGTAAGTGCGACTCCTTCCCGTTCTTTCAGACTGACAATGTTCTTTTCCGGCATTTCTTTCGTAATGTTTTCCAATATCTCAATGATTGCTCCGCTGTCCTCTCCTACTAAGGACTGAGCCTTTTTTATCTTACCAAATAAATCTGTCAGTTCTGTCTCAAACAGTTCTTTCCTTTCATCTTCTGATACGGCATAAATTTGAAATCCTTGTTCAAAGTTCCCATCCAAGAAAGCCTGTTCAAAGTCCCCTTTGAAATAAAGTAATACTCCTGCCCGGTCATCAAAAGCATCTTTTTTCGCTTGTGCCAATACCTCTTCCTCTGTCATTTGACTGACATCACAGCGACAG
>JBGVLO010000127.1:0-2663 GCA_045124315.1 Lachnospiraceae bacterium | reverse complement strand
CAATCACAAAGCGTTTATGACCTTCGGTGAGATCGATAGCTCCGGCAAAAAGACCATCATGGGCAAGTACACCGTATCTGCAGAGGACTACGAAAAGCTGACCACCCTGGCAAAGCAAAGCTATTCCGCTGTTGCAGAAGCAAAAAAGCTGAAGGAAGAAAACAGAAGACTATCCAGCAGGATATGGTCGCTGGAATCCGAAGTATCCCGGCTCAGAACAACGCTGGCTGAGTTAAAGGAAAAGTGTAAGCCGTATCTCGATGCTTTGAAAGCAGCGCCCAAGGCCGTCAAAGAATTTATTGATGGTATCCTTGTGAAATTCAAGAAGCAGGAGAAAGACATCATGTATGATTCGATTCCCGCAGACAAGACGCTGCCGCAAAAGAAACCCAAAGGCAAGGATTACGAGCGATAACTTCAAGAGCCGGAAAAACCGTTAAAAATCCGATGGGAGTGTTTCAAACGATGCCTATATCGTTTGGACACTTTCCATCGGAAAATCCACCCACTTTCCCAGCTCTTGAGCCGGAGAAAAATCCCCAAATTAGGAGGTATTTTATGAAAACAGGACTTACAAAACGGCAGAAAACAACTGCCATATATTTTGATGAATATGGCGATCTAATTGAGGTTCAAACCCATAATACGGAACTGAAAAAGCGGCTCAGCAAGTTTGCTGCTATGTACCCGGATGATTGCCGCCAAACCGATGACGATGAGCAAGGTGGCCTCACCTTTGAAATCAAAAAAGGCCGATTGAGTTTCCGGCTGACCGCACCGTATAGCGCAGAGCGCCGGAAAACCTACAGTAAGAACGCCAAAGAAAAAGGCATGATGGGATCTGCGAAACACCAGAAACAGCATTAAATCAAGAAGCTATTATGAACACCGCCCGCAGGAGAAATCCTGCGGGCGGTATTTTACTTATTGCCGATCCAGTAAGTATTTTGAAAAATGGTAGAAATCGTAACAATTCTATTTTATAATACTCTTAGACAAACTTGAATTTGATAAACACGAGAGGCAGGAAAATGGAAGATATTGAACTTCAAAAAGTTGATAAGGGCACTCCTCTTGCAGAGGACTTACTGAACTTTGTAAAGAACTTCTCCTGGTTAGATGTAAAAGAGCATACGGTGAGAGTGCTTGAAAACTGGGAATTCGAAGAATGGGAAACTCCATTCGTAGCAATAGTGAATGGGCAAATTGTTGGAATGACGACCATCATGAAATCTGATTATTACCCATTGCCAGAGATTTTTCCATGGATATCTACTTTGTTTGTAAGTGAAGATTACCGTGGCAACAGAATCAGCGGAAAACTTATCGATTTTGCCAATCAATATGCCAAAAGCATTGGCTTCGATAAGACCTATATCCCAACAGAATTCATTGGGTTGTATGAAAAATATGGCTATTGCTATGTAAAAGACATAGTAAACTACGGAAATGGAATTGACCGTTTGTATGTCAGAGAAATAAAATAGACTATTCATTAAATTCCAATTTGACGGAGGGAATACCGTATGGTGTATTTTGAAGATAACGAAGTATTAATCCGTGATATGATACAAAGCGATGCCCCAATAATCACTAATGAAGAGATTGCACAAGGGTGGCATCAAACAATAGAAAAATATGAAATGAGGCTTCAACATCAGGCACAAGGGAAATCGTTTGCTCTAATTGCTGAATACAAAGGAAATGTTGCAGGATATATTAATATTTATCCTAATTCAGAAGGGGGAGCATTTGCCAATCAAGGCTATCCTGAAATTGTTGACTTTGGGGTATTGGTGAAGTACCGACGAAATGGGATAGGTAATAAGTTGATGGATATAGCAGAAGATATTGCTTCTCGATATTCTGATACTGTTTATCTTGGAGTTGGAGTTCATAATGGATATGGAAGTGCACAAAGAATGTATGTAAAGCGTGGATACATTCCAGATGGAACAGGCGTTTGGTACAGAGGAAGTGTATGCCCGCAATATACCGATTGTTGTAATGATGATGATTTAGTTCTGTATTTATCAAAAAAATTACGGTAAATGTCAAGTACAGTTTGTCAGTCTCATAAATTCCAATTTGTCTAACAGGGGGACTGTTAATCATGATGTCGCTGGTTCGAGCCCAGCAGGGGGAGCCACAAAAAGCCTTGTATTTACAAGGCTTTTTCTATTTTTATAGCAGGAATTCATGTGGTTAAATCTTAGTAAAATCTGGTATTTACAACAGTGGCAACGATATGTTATAATATTAAAAATATTATTTGCAACCGGATGAAACTAATGTAGTTGCGTAATAATAGGTTCTATGATACAATTATGACGAGTCAATTTTTTCAGTGCGAAAGGGATGTTGTTATGTATATGCAGAGATTGGGGAACCTTTTCTTTAGCAAATTTACATCAAGTCACGTTATACTATACGTCGGTCAAAATTTCGATGATTCCGAATTGAAAGAGATAATTGCCAAATGCCCGTGGAGTGCGGTTGTTACAACTAGGACGGACCGAGCTTTTGGAAGTTTTTTTGGCGATGAATCCAGAGCCGTCGAAGATTGTTACAGTATTGAAGATCTTTTGTCAAGGCGGTTGAGCAGGAAAAAAATGCCGATTTTTCGTCTGTGTGGAATTAAGGATGACAATGCAGATAACTCT
>JBGVLO010000126.1:0-3250 GCA_045124315.1 Lachnospiraceae bacterium | reverse complement strand
TATGCAAAGAAACCCCTGAAGAATCGATTCCAATTGTCACTATATCTTTCATTAAGAATACACGAATTGGATAAGATGCACCCGTTTCTTCAAACCAATCTACATGATAATGCTCTTTCATTCGATTTACCATCGCTTTTTTCATAATAGACTGGATATCAGATGGGCTGAACAGCTTACTCTTAATTGAAGTTGCTTTTGCTACCCAGAACTTACCATCCTCAGGAATATAGTTTTCCCATGGAACTTCCTTTGTTTTCCGAAATAACTCCTCAAATGTAGTAGCTCTGAATTTTGCCACTTTCAATAAAATTCGCTCCGTAGTACGCAAGAAAATGTTTGCTCTACAAATTGCGGAAATATCTCCTCTAAACGTAACCTTTCCATCTTCTACTTGTACAATCTCATATCCTAAATCCAAAATTTCTCTTTTCAATACTGCCTCTAATCCAAAATGACAAGGTGCAATAAACTCGTATTGTTGTTCCATATTGTTTTCCTCGTAATTTAATGTAGTAGTGTTTCACGACCCTCTCCAAGGTCCTTTTCTCCTAACTGATTCCCCATACACACCAACCGCTTCCACATGCCATTGTGTCATAGCTGGGCATATACAACATAAATCACAGTTTTTCACTAGTTACTTCTTATCTTATATGAGAAATCCGGCTCCGTCAACTGACACTATAAATAAATGTAACAGAGATATGACAAATACCCCCCCACTACTGTATATACTTTAAAGTTCTTCTCTGCCAATATTTTTCCCACTCTCAAACTGGTATTTCCTCTCTCGCAATACAAGATAAGTACAACACTTCTATCTAAAAACCTAATTTTTTCAAAAACTTTATCATATGGAATATTTACCGCACCTACCATATGTCCCTGCTTATATAAAGCTGGTTTTCTCAAATCTACCAACATCCCGTTTTCTTTTTTTCTAATTTCATCAATTTCCCAAACTGCAATCAATTGTTCTTCCATGGCAAATCCTTCTCTCTTATCATAAAAGGCTGATCTTTGTTATATCTTTCAACACACAACAGACTTACAAAATCCCCTTCTTTTTATATTTTATGTAGCTTGTTCCAGTCTGTTCTAGTCTCACAATCTTTTATTATACAAAGTACCTACCACTAAACTATTCCCTATAGAAAACAACTCTACCATTCCCCATAGGTCCCCATTGCCAATCCCCCTCACTAAGATAGGATTAGACCTTCTCATCCTTTGTATCCATCCCTGTTTCAACCAAAAAGGAAGCTGTCTTGTTTCTTTCTTACCAATATCCTATTAACAAGACAACTTCCCTAATCTTTATTCAATTTTTCTTTTTCACAAATACAATGTTATGATGCTAGGGTCAAAAGGTATTTTGGCCCCAATGATGCCTACGAATTGCTACTCTGCTAACAGCTCCCGCAATTCTACAAAACATTGCATCTCTTAACATCTTTTAGATGCCTCATCTGTTGTATTCTTTACCTTATTCTTGTTGTTGTTTTTTTCCTGTGTTGAGTTCTGTGTTGAGTTTCCGTTCTGTGTTGAATTGCGCTGAGACTGTGTATTATTTACACTGTCATTGCAATTTTTTGAAGAATTTTTCTCCTGTGAAACACTATTTTTCTGTTCATTACTGTAATTTTTAGCCATAATGCTACCTCCAAAATAAATTTTTCTGTGCATAAGTATTATGACCATTTTACGATTTTTTATTCTATATGCGATTTAACGAATTTTTTTCATAATTCGATCTATTTTTTTCATTGCTTTTCGTGATGTTTTCATGTATAATGTTCACTGTCGATAGAGTTCCCCCTTTAAAGAGAATTCTAATTCGCACACTATATAACCCCTTATTAATTATTTATACTCCCCTCATAACCTTGCTGGTCCCCCCCAGCAAGGTTTTTTACTTACTATGAAAGCGTTGTCAGTAGATATGTTTCGTGCAAGCTGGCGACGCAAAGCTAGTCCTTTAGGGATTGCTAAGAGACATATCTACTTGACAACCTAACCGTAGAGCCGGTAGCCCTGCTTTTGGGCGGATTGCGAATTCGGGCAGCTGTGTTAACAGCTGACTTTCATGTATCATGATGCCTGTGAAGCAGGCCTTTCCGTTTTACAGGAAATTTCATCCTATATGCGTATGCAGTAGCTTTCGACCAACTATGAGAAACTCGCTTTACGAGTTTCTCAAGTTATCGCGGTAGTCGCCAAGGTCTCACACCCTAAAGGACTAGCTTTGCGTCGCGGCGTGGACTTTGGCTCGTTACTCGCGTAAATCAAACATCGTCTTTGACTCGTTTTCTTGTGAAAGCCTTGCATGCCAGTTTTCTGGCCTGCGCTTTGACCTTACGGTCTTTGCTTAGTCTGAAACAGTGCAAAACGCTCCGCGGGGATGCTCACGCTTTTTTTAATTGCACAACTCTTGTTGCAATTTTTTTCTGAAAGCAACTATCATGCTCCACAATAATTATAGTCGGTTTATACTGAAGGATTAAATTTTCTAGCTGAATCCTTGAAAATACATCAATATAATTAAGAGGCTCATCCCAAATGTACAGATGTGCCGGAGTCATCAGACTTGCTGCAAGCAACACCTTTTTCTTCTGCCCTTCCGAAAACATCTCTAAATCTTTTGTAAACTGCGTCCGTTCCATGTCCAACTGCCGAAGCAATGCCAAAAACAGCTGTTCCTCCAGCCCCCGGCTTTGACAAAACTCATATATGCTGCCACATAAAAACCCAGTATCCTGATTTACATAGGAAACTACCAACCCAGAAGCACACTGGATTGTTCCCTCTTTTATGACAACCTGCTTTGTGGCACTATTGGATACCTGCGCCAATATCATTTGAAGAAATGTAGATTTTCCACATCCGTTCTCTCCCTGCAAAAAGACCCGTTCTCCCTGCTTCAGTTCAAAATCAAAATTTTGTAATACATTTTTCTGCGAACCGCTATATCCAGCACATATATTTTTACAAAACAGTAACCGCTCTTTCGGATGTTTCCTAGGATATAATTTAAGAGACACAGGGTTTTCTATATCCTGCAAAAGTCCCTGTTTTTCTTCAATTTCATTTTCTATTCGCCGCTCATACTGTGTGACCCTGCTTTGCATTTTTTTCGTCTTTGCACCAATATAGGATCTGGTACTAATATTTCGCTCAGGTTCTTTCACCGGATCAAATCCAATCTTTGTACTCTCGTTCTTCTCCGCCCATCTTCGACTTCGATTCG
>JBGVLO010000125.1:0-16276 GCA_045124315.1 Lachnospiraceae bacterium | reverse complement strand
TGATGATAGATTGCTTATCAAACCAGTAAAATCAGCAATTAGTTATATGCCAACAGCTTCGTATGAATTGCCTTATGAGGGAGCAAAAGAAATGTTGTTGGTAGATGAAGTTGATAATAAAGAGTTTTTGATCGGTTTGTTAATGCTATGTATGAGGAGTTACCTGCTCCAAAACCGAAAAAGGAGAAATAAACAAATTCCAATTTGTCGAACAGGTGAAATTTTCAGTTTTGTGCAGAGAATTTAAAAAGAAATAATGCGTTAGTAGGGGTGTTCAAATGAACACCCCTTTGAACACCCCTAATGGTACAACGTTTAATTGTATCATTTTCTTTGTCCTAACGAATGATTATGACCACCCACATGAGGAAGGGCTCCAACGATTAGAAGAGAGAAAACTCTTGGGGAAAATTGGACAAAAATACATAAACTGATTTTGCTAAAAACAATCTTTTCAAATTTTGATTCCTGTGTTACACTTGATAGGTTAATAACGGTAAAAATTTCACAGTTTAGAAAGCGGGAATAGGAATGATACACGATATATTTCCACACAAGCTTGATAATACATATGAAGAAGCAGAAATACAAGAACAATCTATGGTCTTGTATTTTTGGGATAAAAGCGTTTTGTTGGCTTGTGAGAATGGAAAATGGAGATTGCCATATTATTCTGAAATAACGGAGAAAAAAATAGACAGTAAGGTACAATTTTTATTTTCTCTAGATGGAGAAAAAATATTTTTATATGAGAATAATGGGGAAAAAAAGGAGTTTGGAGAATCCTTTTTGTACGTGCCATTAAGAAACTTTCGTGAGGAAAAGAGAATTTCGAAAGAGCAACGATTTGCCATTATGACAGGATGGCATTTGTACAAATGGTACGAAGAAACTGAATTTTGTGGAGCTTGTGGGAGAAAATTAGTGCACCATAAGACGATGAGAATGAAATATTGTGAGTTCTGCAAGAAACAATATTTTCCTAAAATTGCACCTGCTGTGATTATAGGAGTAGTGGATAAAGATCGAATTCTTTTGTCAAAATATGCAGGAAGAGAATACAAAGGATACGCTTTATTGGCGGGCTTTGTAGAAATTGGTGAAACTCCGGAAGACACCGTGCGCCGTGAGGTCATGGAAGAAGTGGGGCTCTCGGTAAAAAACATACGTTATTACAAGAGCCAACCTGGAGGCATAGATGGAAATCTTTTGTTGGGATTTTATTGTGAATTGGATGGGACCAACCAAATAAAACGTGATGAAGAAGAGTTGGCTATGGCACAGTGGTACAGTAGGGAACAGATACCAGTAGAAGATAATGGCTATAGTTTGACATTTGAAATGATTGCACGCTTTAAAAGTAGTCCGGAACTTTTTTCGAATTTGGGAGAGGAGATCGTATGAGAATAGAATATGTAATGCAACTAGCAAGGCAATATCTTGTATTGGGTCTGACGGCTGCTATGCTTACGTTGCTTATTATGATCGTGTGTTTTGCGTTTTATCGAAAATATTTTCAGAAATCGGATACCATACCATGGGTTAAATTTATTATAATGGCCAGTCTGGTTTGTTATTTTATTATTGTAATTGGCGCCACTATGTTGAGTAGAGGCCAGTATGAAACAAGACAGGCTATTTTACGGCCTTTCGAGACATATCGATATGCATGGTTTAAAATGGATATGGTCTATTGGAGAAATCTTGTATTGAATATTCTGATGTTTTGTCCCATTGGTTTTTTGCTGCCTATCATACATCCTGTATTTCGTAAGTATTATGTTGTGTATGCCACAGGTTTTGGCTGTACCTTTTTTATTGAACTTGCTCAATTCATCTTCCGATGTGGGGTGTTCGAGACGGATGATTTGATAAACAATACTTTAGGGGCGATGATTGGCTTTGGTTTGTATTCTTTATTGGTGATAGTAAGAGAGTGGATAATGGAAGAGAAAAAAAATATACTGAAGACGGTTTTATTGCAGATTCCATTGATGTTTTCTTTTGTTTTATTTTTGATGATTGCGTTGGTATATCAAACGAAAAGTTTGGGGAATTTAATGTGTTGTTACACTCACAAACATAAAATATCAGATTTATCGATTACGGCATCTTGTGAAATTTCTCAGGAGAGAAAAACTGCAGAAATTTCGAAAGTATATACATATTCACAGCAAGAAGCATATAATTATGCACAAAATGTACTTTGGGGTACAGGAAAGAGAATTTCCAGTATGCCGACATTTTACGATAAAAATGCATATTTTCAATCGGAGGATGGAACTGCAACTATTTGGTTTGACTATGTAGGTGGAACGTTTTCTTATGAAGATTATTCTCAGCACACAGATTCTCATGGATTTGAGATTGCAAAGAAAGTGTTTGCATCAAAGGAGCAGATTGAAGTAGCCGTGAAACAACTTGGTTTGGAACTGCCGGAACAATATATATTTTCTAATCTTGGTAATGGTAATTACAGGCTGAATGGACTGCAAACTGAAAAAGGTGGTCCGTCGGGTGTGATCAATTGCACATATACAACAAATGATATGATTTCTTCTTTGGAATATTATATTACGAAAGGGGAAGTCTGCTATGAGAAGGAAATATATTCGGAAAAGGAAATTTACGATAAACTTAAAAAGGGTAGATTTTCTGAAATTTACAATACCAATGATGAGGAAATTCAAGTATCTGCCATAAAAGAAATGAATGTGAAATCTATTGAACTCAACTATGTTTTAGATTCAAAAGGATATTTTCAGCCAGTATATGTATGTAAGGTATCTTGTGATGGTGTGGATGGAAGCATTGAGCTACCTGCGTTGCGATAAAAATGTCTAAAAAGTGGGGAAAATTGCTAAAATTAATAGAAAAAGAGACCGATACTATATAAAAGTGTAAGATATGGATGAGATTCAATCTGGCCATTGGAAAGAAGGAGGAATTCGTATGATCGAGAATAATACATCATTATTATCAGGAGTAACTGATGCCTATTCTTCATGCAAGACTGCTAAGAAAGAGAATAAGACCGAGGAAAAGAATGAGGCGAAAAAGTTAGATGCAGGTGTTGTATATGAGAAAACAACAGAGGATACCACATCGAAAAAAGGAACTTATAATGTGAATAAAATGAGCGCAGAAGATCGCAAGGCTCTCGTGCAACAACTGAAAAATGAACAGGTACAGAGAGAACAGCAGATGGTATCTCTGGTTCAGCAGATGATGACAAAGCAATCCGCAACTTTTCGCATTGCAGATTGGACAAATGGATCCGATGATGGGGATGCTATTTGGAAATTCCTTGCAAGCGGGGAATATACAGTAGATGCAGCAACAAAAGAACAGGCACAGAAGGATATTGCAGAAGATGGATATTATGGAGTAAAACAGACTTCAGAACGATTGTTCGACTTTGCAAGTGCCTTGGCTGGTGATGATGCAGATAAGATGAAGAAGATGCAGGATGCGATCACAAAGGGATATGAGCAGGCTACGAAAGCATGGGGAAAGGAGCTTCCTGATATTTGTAAAGAAACACTGGAGGCTACAAACAAACTTTTTGATGAGTATTATGCATCAAAAGCAATTGCAGAGGCATAATGCAGAAATAAAACCAATAAAAGCAGGAAAGAAGGGAAAATCGTATGGCATATAATTTTTTTGCAGGGTTATTTTCTTCTGGAACCAATAACAGTTTTGGTATGAATCGTTTGTATTCGAGTTTAGGAGATTATAACTCAATAAAAAGTGGAAATTATAAAAAACTCTTATCTGCGTATTATAAGAAGGCTTCTGTAGAAAATGATGAATCAGAGGATGACACAAAGAAAAAACCTCTTTCTGTTTCCAATGATACGAAGGAGTATACAGAAACAAAAAAAACAGCAGACAAGTTGTCTTCAGCAGCTCAGGAATTAGTAGGTTCCCGTAATAGTGAGCTTTATGAAGAAGAAAACAAATCGGAGTTGCTTTCAAAAATTAACAATTTTGTAAGTGCATATAATTCGGTTGTAAAGAATGCAAGTGCAAGCGGTGATAGGACAGTTTCCGGAATGGCAGCATCCATGATTTCCAACACAAAAGCATATGAGAAAGAGTTGAGCAAAATAGGTATTACAATTAACGAGAAGGATAAGCTGGAAATTGATACAGAAAAATTTACGAAAGCAGATGCGTCGGAGACAAAGAAACTGCTGAATTCAAATGGCACATTTGTTGGTGATACGATGAAACTTGCGGCTCAGGTAGGTTCGGCTGCTACAGTTGCAGCCAGTGGTTTGTCAACCTATCGCTCAAATGGTAGTTATTCTGCTTTTGGAACAGGCGGATCTTTTGATAGTTTTTGGTAAACACATAAAAAAAGAGAAAAGTGGAAGCATCTGAGAGAAATCTTAGATGCTTTCCTTATGGGGTGTTATCTACAATGTCAGAATGTGTACAGACTCTGAACAGTTATGAAATGGCGTTACATTCAGTAAATTAAGGGGAGGAGAGCATGCATGGATAAAAAACGGGCGTATGAGTTGTTAGGAATAACAAAAGAGTATGCGACGAAAGAAGAAGTAAAACATGCATATCGTCAGAGATGCAAGCAATTGCATCCGGATGATAATCCTTCGGATCAGGCATTAAAATTATATTTAATGGTGCAGGAAGCTTATGCTTTTGTTTTAGAACAAAACTATTATCAGAATACGGAAGTGAAACCTTATGTGTTTACAGAGATTCCGAAACAAAAGTATACAGGGAAAGTAATGGGAGAGTGGGGGACCACATCGCCGGGATACAGTAATGCACAGTATAGAAAAAAGATGATTGAAAAACTGGAGAAAGAAAGGAAAAAGAAGATTCAGGAAGAAGAGGAACGGAAAAGGAAGATTGTGGAGGCTATGAGGAAAGCTAGAAAGTTACCTTCCGAACGAGAAGCTGAAAAATGGAAGAAAATCGAAGCGAGAAGAGAGGCAGAAAGAATTGCCAGCATTATTCAACAATTAATCCGATTGGATGATTTAGAGTAGAAATTTTAGGCATACTTCGTTATAATAAATATAGCGAAAGGGGGTAGAACTTTGCAAGACCGAAGATTAGCTGAAGAGTTGTATGGTTTATTGGCGGAATTGCTGAATCGAAAAAGTCATCGTACGGTACTGGACAGCATTCGTGGAGAGTATGGAGTCTTACGATATTTGATGTATGTGGAAGATGGAGTCAGTGGGGGAGAATTGACGACACAGCTACATGTTGTTCCTGGAAGAATGACAGATATATTGAAAAGCCTAGAACAAAAAGGTTGTATTGTAAGAGAACATGATGCAGCGGATCAACGTCGTTTGAAGGTTTGTATTACAGAAAAAGGACGAAGAGAAGCTGTTAAAAAAAGAGAAACCATTCGCAAAGAGTATGAGGGATTATTTGATCTTTTGGGAAGAAAAGATACAGAAGAATTGATTCGATTATTAAAGATTGTGTTATCCTATCCAGGAGATGGAGAAAAATAAAGAGATGGAGGAAGTAAGATGGCGATCAAAGGAACAGAATTATTTGTAAAAGCATTGATAAAGGAAGGTGTAGATACTTTATTTGCGTATCCGGGTGGACAGGCGATCGATTTGTTTGATGCACTGTATGATCAGAACGAAATTGAGGTTGTTTTACCAAGACATGAGCAGGCTTTGGTACATGCAGCAGATGGATATGCCCGTTCTACCGGTAAAGTGGGTGTGTGTCTGGTAACCAGTGGTCCTGGTGCAACGAACCTTGTAACAGGAATTGCAACTGCAAATTACGATAGTGTACCGCTTGTTTGCTTTACCGGACAGGTACCATTGAACTTAATGGGAAATGATGCATTTCAGGAAGTAGATATTGTAGGTGTAACTAGAGGAATTTGTAAATATGCAGTGACCGTCCGTGATAGAGAGGAATTGCCAAGAATTATCAAGGAAGCATTCTACATCGCAAGCACCGGAAGACCAGGTCCTGTTGTTGTAGATTTGCCAAAGGATATTCAGCAGGCACTAGGAACAGAAGAGTATCCTGCAACTGTTAATATTCGAGGATATAAGCCAAATTATAACGTTCACATGAGACAGATCAAAAAAGCGGCACATATATTGCAGGAGGCTAAGAAACCACTGTTTTTAGTAGGTGGTGGTGTGAACATTGCAAGAGCACATGCAGAATTAACAAAACTTGTTAATACTACCAATGTTCCAATTATTACTACGATTATGGGAAAAGGTGCCATTTCTACAGAACATGAGTTGAATTTGGGAAATATCGGAATTCATGGTAGTTATGCTGCCAATCATGCAGTGACAGAATGTGATGTGCTGTTCTCCATTGGTACAAGATTTAATGATAGAATTACAGGAAAAATTAGTGAATTTGCAAAGAATGCAACCATTGTACATATCGATATTGATGCAGCATCTATTTCGAAAAATATTGTAGTAGATGTTCCGATTGTTGCGGACGCTAAGTTAGCCATAGAAGCTCTTTTAGAAGTATTAGATGGAAAACAGATAGAAGTTCCTTATGAAGAGGAGCGGAAGAAGTGGCTGGATAAATTATTAGGTTGGAAAAAGAATTATCCATTAAGAATGAAAGAGCAGAATGGATTAACTCCTGAGAAAGTTTTGCGAGCGATTAACAAGAGATATAAAGAATCGATTATTGTTACTGATGTGGGCCAGAATCAGTTGTGGACAACACAATACATTGATCTTGATGAAAATCGCCAGCTATTGACATCTGGTGGCTTAGGAACCATGGGATATGGTTTGCCTGCTGCCATGGGAGCACAGTTTGGTAATCCGGACAAGAAAGTAATTGCAATTTCTGGTGATGGTGGCTTCCAAATGAACATTCAAGAGATGGCTACAGCTGTTGTAAATGAGTTACCATTAACATTGATTGTGTTTAACAATGATTATTTAGGAAATGTAAGACAGTGGCAGGAATTGTATTTCAACAAGAGATATTCCAGCACTTGTTTAAGATGGAGAAAATCATGTGGACCAGACGGCAAAGATGAAAATGGGGAATATCCAAAGTATACTCCTGATTTTATTCAACTTGCAGAAAGTTATGATGCAAAGGGGATTCGTATCACTGAGGAATCGGAGATAGAAAAAGCGTTGGAATTTGCAGATGCGAACAAGAAGGGACCAACAATTATTGAGGTGATTATTGATCCGACATTGAATGTATGGCCAATGGTTCCAGCGGGAAATACCTTGGATGATATGATTATGGATTGTTAGGAGGAAGGATATGAATACGACAAAGAGATGGGTTTCACTTTATGTGGAGAATGAAGTGGGTGTTTTAGCAAAAATTTCAGGATTATTTTCAGGTAAATCCTATAATTTACAGAGTTTAACAGTTGGAGAAACAGAAGATCCTACAGTGTCCAGAATGACAATTGGTATGTTGAGTGATGATATCACGTTTGAGCAGATCAAAAAACAGCTGAATCGATGCGTAGAAGTAATTAAGGTGGTAGATTTTACTAATGCAGCTACACGTATGAGAGAGATTTTATATATTAAAATCAACAGTTGTTCTTTGGCGGATAAAGAAGAAGTTTTTCGATTGGCTCAAGTGTATAAGTTAGATGTTGTAGATTATCGTGGGGATGTGCTTTTGGTAGAGTGTATCAAACATGAAGATGACAATAATGAAATGGTTGCATTGTTTAACCGGACTTTTCCTAATCGTATTGAAGTTGTCAGAGGCGGAAATGTGGCAATAGAACGAGCATAACTTTATTTTCTAAAAAGTGTATTTGAGAAGATTGTCTTAAATACACTTTTTGTTTTGTACAAATTGCGGACTCGGTCAGTCGTGTTCCAGAAAGTCCAATTTATAGTCTAAGCTCTTTTGGAAAGTGGGTTTAGGGGAAATTTCCAATTGGTTAGATTTAATGTAACAGTGAGAATATCGATTCAATGTGAGTGTTTCTGAAAATTTGACAAACGTGAACATATATGTTAAAATGCAAAGGTCTGTAACAAATTTGTAATATATGAAAAAGCGAAAGATAACACATATGCCAACTTTAAGGAGGTAACATATGAAAAGTCACATAGTTAAGTTGTCTGCGTTGGGATTAGCAGGAGTACTGCTAACTTCCAGCCAGCCGATAAATGTATTGGCGAAGCAGAATATACTAACTGACAATAATTCAGTAGCTGGAATGTCTGTTGCGTTGGATTCATATTCGGACAATTCTATACAAGAAGAAGGACAGGATGCTACAAGTTTAGTAGAAGCAAGTGGAAATGCAACTTTAGCAGGAGTGAATACTGTGGTTGCAGAAGAAGCGGAATTGAACATTAAGTATGATCGTTTGGGGATTGCAGATGTAGACGAATCACTCAATGTGAGGTCAAAAGCGAGCCTGGAAGGCAAAATCATAGGAAAAATGGGAAAAGGTGCCGCATGTAACATTGAAAAGATTACAAAGGATGGCTGGGCAAAAATCAAGTCCGGTGATGTTCGGGGATTTGTAAAAGCGGAATATCTTGTCATGGATGAAGAAGCGGAAGCGATGGCCTTGGAAGTAGGGAAGAAAATTGCTACCGTTCAGACCACCACATTGAATGCAAGATTTGTGCCTAGTACCGAATCTGGAATTTATACATTGGTTCCAGAAGGAGAGGAACTTGAAGTAATCAGAGAAGATATTAGTGAAAAATATGTGAGTGATTTCATAGAAAAGCATTTTACAGACAAGAAACTGAAGGATTTGATCAGTAATGTAGATAAAGATACGATGAATACAGAATTGGATCAGTGGATGTGTGTGTCCATTGATGATGAGAAAGTATTTGTTGCAAAAGAGTTTGTGACAGTATCTTATCAGTTAGAGCGTGCAGTTTCAACGAAGACAGCGACTAGCGAAAAAAAGGGGTCGTCTGGTCAAAGCTCTGTTCGTATATCTATGGTGGAATACGCAAAACAGTTTTTAGGAAACCGTTATGTATACGGTGGTACGAGTTTGACAAATGGAACAGACTGTTCCGGTTTCACCATGCGTATTTATGAGCATTTTGGATATGGATTGCCAAGAACTTCGGCAGCACAGGCTTCTTATACGTCCACGATCAGTGCGTCAGAGGCACAACCGGGAGATTTATTTTTCTACGGTTATGGAAGCAGTGTCAGTCATGTGGCTATGTATATCGGTGGAGGACAGGTTATCCATGCTAGTAATGAGAGAACAGGAATAAAGATTTCAAATGCTTATTATCGTACACCGATTAAGGTAGGAAGATTAATTCATAACTAAGTAAAAGACGATTATCAAAAAAACTGATATAAGATGTTTAAAAAAAGTTCCCTTTGAGTTATAATCTCAAGGGGACTTTTTTCGATATAGGAAATTTTATGTAAAAGAGTTTCAGTTTATGTGGGCAGATAAGTAACAGGACGGCCTCTGTCTGAACTGTTACGCATATAAGTAAAATGGAGGATAGAATGGAATTTGAGATAATATTGATTGCAGTTGTTGTTATTGCAGTTTTTTTATTTGCTAAGTCAAAATGGGATGAGAAACAACAACTGATAAAAATTGACCGAAAAAATGAAAAAGAATGGGGAAACCTTTTAGATGAGGATTACACAAGAGATAAGTTAGACTGTATAAAAGAATATTATTTGGAATCTCAGGGAAAGCATGATGTAGATGATATTACATGGAATGATGTAGATATGGATACCATATACATGATGTTAAACCATACCTACAGTTCCATGGGACAGGATTATCTGTATAGCATGCTTAGAAAACTTCAAATCGATGAAGCGGTGTTACTGGAAAGGGAACGGTTGATTTCTTTTTTTCAAAAAGATAAGACAGCGAGAAATAAATTACTGACAGAATTTCGATTTATGGGAAAAGTTAAGGGGATTTCTTTATATAAATACATTAGCAGAGCAAATGATATCCCAAAGCACAGTCCGATCGACAGTATTTTCATGGTTGGTTTACTTGTTGTGTCTATCCTATTGATGGTATTGTCTGCCTTTCATATTGTACCGGCAATATATGGTGTGGTCATGTTTGTGTGCACGATTATAAATAATATCATTCATTATTTTAATCGAAAAGCACAGGTGGAAAAGTATTTTCAGGTATTTATGTATATTATCCGCATGCTGAACAGTGCAAAGGAATTGGTTAAGCTGGAAATTCCTGAAATAGCACAGTATATCAGTGAGATGAAAGAGATATTGGTTCGTTTCAGAGGGTTTGAGAGAGGTTCGTATCTTGTGTTTTTTGATAGTAAAAGGGGCGAAGGATCTTTTTGGGATTTAAGCTTGGATTATGTTCGAATGATCTTTCACGTGGATCTGATCAAATTTGACTCTATGGTAAAGAAGGTACAGGAGCGAAAAGAAGACATAAAGAAATTATATGAAATCATGGGATTGTTAGATGCTACTCTGGCCATTGCATCTTTTCGAGCATTTTTAGGGGAAGATGGATACTGTCTTCCGGAATTTGTATCTGATACGAAGGTGACAATTTCTTTAGAAGCTGCCTATCATCCTATGATTGAAGAACCGGTGGCGAACAGTATTACGGCCAGTCGGCCGGTTTTGATAACCGGTTCCAATGCGTCTGGAAAATCAACGTTTATTAAAACAGTGGCAATCAGTGCTATATTAGCGCAGACGATTCATACTGTTCCTGCAAAAGGATACAAAGGTTCGTTTTTTCAGGTTGCCTCCTCCATGGCACTTCGGGATGATCTGCAGGGAAATGAGAGTTATTATATTGTAGAGATAAAATCACTAAAGCGAATTCTAGAGCTTTCAGAAGGAGAAGTTCCGGTATTGTGTTTTGTGGATGAAGTATTGAGAGGAACAAACACGTTGGAGAGAATTGCAGCTTCTGCACAGATTTTGCAGAGTTTCTCAGAAACAGATTCCCTATGCTTTGCAGCAACTCATGATTTGGAACTAACTCAGATTTTAGAAAAATATTATGACAATTATCATTTTCAGGAAGA
This sequence comes from Lachnospiraceae bacterium, assembly GCA_045124315.1. GTDB lineage: Bacteria > Bacillota > Clostridia > Lachnospirales > Lachnospiraceae > CAG-411. Next base: position 5,249 of record JBGVLO010000125.1, on the reverse strand, counting down.
AATCATCGGAGATCAGGTTGTCTTTGATTATCAGTTGAGAGAAGGAAAGGCATTTACTAGAAATGCCATTAAGCTGTTAGGAATGATGGGATACAAAAAAGAGATGATCTCCAAAGCGGAAGATTTGGCAAATGAATTTTTAGAAACAGGAATATGGAAACAGGTGTAAAAAACAGTAAGAAACAAAAGTAGGAGGAACCACAGATGGCTGAGAAGTTAACCCCAATGATGCAGCAATATATGGAGACGAAAAAAGAGTATAAGGATTGTATCTTATTTTATCGATTGGGCGATTTTTATGAAATGTTTTTTGAAGATGCAATCACTGCTGCCAGAGAATTGGAGATTACATTAACTGGAAAGGCATGTGGATTGGAGGAAAGAGCTCCCATGTGTGGGATTCCATTTCATGCCGTAGATGGATACTTGACGCGATTAGTAAACAAAGGATATAAAGTGGCAATCTGTGAACAGATGGAGGATCCAAAGCAGACAAAAGGGATTGTAAAGCGAGAAGTGGTTCGAATTGTAACACCTGGAACAAACTTGAATACACAGTCCCTGGATGAAGGAAAAAATAATTACCTGATGGGAATATGCTATATGGACAACCGTTTTGGTGTGGCGTCGGTAGATGTTACAACCGGTGATTATTATATGACAGAAGTGGACAATGACAGAAAGTTGTTGGATGAAATCACAAAATTTGCTCCTTCGGAAATTATTTGTAATGAAGAATTTGTTCTGTCAGGAGTGGATATTGAGGGACTGAAAAATAGAACCAATGTAGCGGTTTCTTATCTGGATAAATGGTATTTTGAAGAAGAATTGTGTGAGAAAAGTTTACAAGAACATTTCCATGTGCAGACCTTGTCAGGGCTTGGGGTGACAGAATATACAATTGGAACCATAGCTGCCGGTGCAGTCATGCAGTATCTTATGGAAACACAGAAAAATGCGTTGTCTCATATTACAAATATTCAGGTGTATTCTTCCAATGCATATATGGTTTTAGACAGTGCCACAAGAAGAAATTTAGAGTTGGTGGAGACACTTAGAGAAAAACAAAAAAGAGGCTCTTTATTGTGGGTGCTGGATAAGACAAAGACAGCAATGGGAGCCCGACTTCTTCGAAGTATGATCGAACAGCCATTGATACAGGTAGAAGCGATCAATCATAGATTGGATGCCATTGAAGAATTGAATCAAGATGCCATTACGAGAGAAGAATTGCGAGAGTATCTAAATCCGATTTACGATTTAGAGAGACTGATCGGAAAAATCTCCTACAAGTCAGCAAATCCAAGAGATTTAATTGCGTTTCAGTCCTCATTGGAAATGCTTCCACCAATTAAAGTGCTGTTGGAAGATGCAGAGACAGCAAATTTGAAAGAAATCTATGACAAAATGGATCCTTTGGAGGATATTTGTTCTTTAATCAAAGACGCGATCGCAGAGGAACCTCCTATTGCGATCAAAGAAGGGGGCATTATAAAAGAAGGATATAATGAAGAGGTTGATAAATTAAGAAAGGCAAAAACAGAGGGAAAAGGCTGGTTGGCTGCCCTGGAAGAGCGGGAACGGGAAGCAACCGGAATTAAAAATCTTCGTGTGAAGTTTAACAAAGTATTTGGATATTATTTAGAAGTAACCAATTCTTACCAGTCTCTGGTTCCGGATACATGGACAAGAAAACAGACACTGACCAACGCAGAACGATATACTACACCAGAGCTAAAAGAACTGGAAGATGTGATATTAGGTGCAGAGGACAAATTATATGCCTTGGAATATGAATTATTTGTAGAAATTCGTGAACACATTGCAGGGGAAGTCATGCGTATTCAACAGACCGCAAAGGCTATTGCCGCATTGGATGTATATGTATCCTTAGCGTTTGTAGCAGAGAGAAATCAATTTGTTAGACCAACTATAAACAACACGGGAACGATTTCTATTAAAGAAGGAAGACACCCGGTTGTAGAACAGATGATCAGTAATGGGCAGTTTGTTTCTAATGATACATATTTAGATCAAAAGAACCAACGGATCTCCATTATTACGGGACCAAATATGGCAGGAAAATCAACCTATATGAGACAGACCGCACTTATTGTTCTAATGGCTCAGATTGGAAGTTTTGTTCCGGCAAGTCAGGCAGATATTGGCGTGGTGGATCGTATTTTTACTAGAGTAGGTGCATCAGATGATCTTGCTTCCGGACAAAGTACTTTTATGGTTGAGATGACAGAAGTAGCGAATATCTTGAGAAACGCTACGAAAAACAGTTTGCTCATATTAGATGAAATCGGTCGGGGAACCAGTACATTTGATGGATTAAGTATTGCATGGGCAGTGGTGGAACATATTGCGGACACAAAACGGATCGGTGCGAAGGCTTTATTTGCCACCCATTACCATGAGTTGACAGAGCTGGAAGGAAAACTGGATAGCGTAAACAACTATTGCATTGCAGTACAGGAAGCTGGTGATGACATTGTCTTTTTGCGAAAGATCATCAAAGGTGGCGCAGATAAGAGTTATGGTATTCAGGTTGCCAGACTGGCGGGAGTACCGGAGCCGGTTTTAGAACGTGCAAAAGAGATTGTCATGCAATTAACAGAAAATGACATTGTGGAAAAAGCGAAAAATATTGAGATAAAAACAAAACAGAAAAAAGAAACAAAGAAGAAAGAAGAAACGGTGGATAGCGGACAATTATCAATGTTTGATGGATTTGCCAATATGCCATCCACAGAAGATATCTTGTTAGAATTAAGAGATTTGGATATGAATGCATTAACACCGATGGATGCAATGAACAAATTATATCAAATACAACAGAAAATCAAAGAACGTTGGTAAAATGAGGTGATAACCATGGCAGAGATTCAGTTACTGGATCAGAATACAATAAATAAGATTGCAGCAGGAGAGGTTGTGGAGAGACCATCTGCTGTGGTAAAGGAATTGATTGAAAATGCCATTGATGCGGGAACCAGTGCCGTTACAGTTGAGATAAAAGGTGGAGGGATTGATTTTATCCGTATTACAGATAATGGTTCAGGAATTGAAAAGGATCAGATTAAGATTGCGTTTGAACGACATGCAACCAGTAAAATTCGTTCTGCCCAGGATTTACTTTCTGTTTCGAGTCTTGGGTTTCGTGGCGAGGCCCTTGCCAGTATCAGTGCAGTGTCCCAGGTGGAATTGATTACAAAAACCAAAGGTGCATTGACTGGAACAAGATATGTAATTGATGGTGGAGAAGAAAAGAGCTATGAAGAAATTGGATGTCCGGAGGGTACAACTTTTGTAATAAGGAATTTATTTTACAATGTGCCGGCAAGAAGAAAATTTTTAAAGAGCGCACAGACGGAGACATCCTATATTAACGATTTGGTAGAACGGTTGGCAATTTCTAATCCCCAGATTTCCTTTAAGTTTATGAGTAATAATCAGTTAAAGCTTCAGACTTCTGGTAATGGCAATTTGAAAGATATCCTGTACCACATATATGGAAGGGATATAACCAGTAATCTGGTGCCGGTAAAGAGTCAGTCAGACATCATTTCTATGGATGGGTTTATTGCAAAACCAGTGGTAAATCGTGGAAACCGAAATTATTTAAATTATTTTATCAATGGACGCTATATTAAGAGTAAAATATTAGACAAAGCAATTGAAGAGGCCTATAAACCATATATGATGCAACATCGCCATCCCATGACAGCTTTGCAGTTCACCATTGATTCCCAATTTATTGATGTAAATGTACATCCAACTAAGATGGAGGTTCGTTTTACAAATGAGCATGCTATTTACCAGGAAGTGTATTTAAGGATATCAGATGTGCTATCCGGCAAAAATCTGATACCGGAAGTGTCTGTGGGAAAAGAGAAAACAGAGAAAAAGAAAGTGACACAACAACCGGTTCCTGAACCTTTTGAGACGAGACGAAAACTTAGTGATACGGTGGAATTAGGAAAACAAAAGGTGGAAGCGGCAAAATTGATTTCCCAGTTTGAGAAAATAAAAATCAAGCAGCAATCCAATGAAAAATTGAATGAGAAAATTAATGCGAAATCCGATGAAATACTGACTGAAACTAAGACCGGGCAGGTGAAAAAAGAAAATTCAGAGAAAATCCAAGAAGAAACTGTGTATGGAAAAGGGCTATCATTTGCAGAAAAGGCAAAACAGGCATTGAAACAAAAGGATCGTTCTTCTGTTTCTGATTCGTCAATAAAAACTGACCAAAAACAAACGGAGAAGATACCGGATGAGGAAAAGAAAGAACAAAAATTAAAAGAACAAGAATTGAAAGTGCAGGAAGTAAGACCAGATCAGGAAAAGGAATTGTCAACCGATACGATTTGGGACAAAGGAAGCTTTGTGCAGGGGGAGTTGTTTTCAACTGAAGACGAAAAGAAATTGTTATCAAAAGAGGCAAGAAAACAACATAAGATTATTGGACAGATTTTTGATACCTACTGGATTATTGAGTATCAGGATAAGATGTTTTTGATCGATCAGCATGCAGCTCATGAAAAAGTTTTATATGAAAAGACGATGCGTAGTTTGGAAAAAAAAGAAATGACCTCTCAAATGTTGCAACCACCGATTATATTGTCCTTAAGCATGAGGGAGGAACAGGCATTGAAGCAGCATAAGGCGGAGTTAGAGAAGATCGGATTTGAGATAGAAGCTTTTGGTGGAAGAGAATTTTCGGTCCGTGCAGTTCCGGCGAATTTGTTTGGAGTTGCCCAAGTAGAGTTGCTTACAGAATTGTTGGATTCGTTGACTGAGGATGTGAAAATAAAGAATTCCGATATTATTTTGGAAAAAATAGCTTCTATGTCTTGTAAAGCGGCGATCAAGGGAAATAGTAAGATGTCTCGTTTAGAGGCAGAGGCATTGATTGATGAGTTAATGGAACTGGAGAATCCATACAATTGTCCTCATGGACGCCCGGTCATTGTATCTATGACAAAGTATGAAGTAGAGAAAAAGTTTAAGCGAATCGTGTAAAAGGAGACTGGTTATGAGTGGAAACGACAAGAATAAACCGCCTTTAGTGGTTTTGACAGGACCTACAGCGGTTGGTAAGACTGCTTTGTCCATTTCTCTGGCGAAGGAAATCAATGGAGAAATTATATCCGCAGATTCTATGCAGGTGTATCGACAGATGGATATTGGTACTGCAAAGATCATGCCGGAGGAGATGCAGGATGTGCCACATCACCTTA
>JBGVLO010000124.1:0-4781 GCA_045124315.1 Lachnospiraceae bacterium | reverse complement strand
GCTCATGTGGGTTCAGACCTTTTGACCCTGATATCATGACATCACCTACTACACTAAGTTGAAACTCGAAAATAAGATTTCAAATCAAAATCCCCAGTTTCATCATACACCTTAGAAAGAATGGCGGCCGCCATAATTTTTGCCTGCTGTCTGCTGGATGCCATTCCCAGCACATAAGTATTTCTTTTCTTGTAGTAAGGAAACAAAAGTTCATTGACGTCAATAATATCCAACAAATTATTTTCATTTGTAGGAAAGGTGACCAGAAAAACCGGATATTGCACCTTCTCTAATTTTGCTTTTTTCATTACAAAATCAGCCACATGCTTTGTAATTCCATCCATATGCAAAGGCTCTATCCATGTAATCAAGTATCTTCTCCCCTTTCCAATCTCCTTACAGTTACCGTTCACAGATGTGTGAACAGTAACCGATTTTAGCAATGTTTCCCATAAAAACTGCCTAAACCTGCACACCATAGACTTTCTTACAGTATTTTAGGCACCAAAAACACCTACCTGTATACAGTATCTCTTTACGCCTCCATAATTGCCTGTATCACATTCATACTAGCCTGTCGCTCTGCATCATCCTGACAACGTTCCAGAGATTCACGAATATATTCCTCCACCTCTTTTGATGAAGTGAAAAATACCGGGAATTTACTGATGGTAGCTGCAATGACTGCTCGGTTCACACACATCTCATTCTCCGCAAATTGTACCTTAAGCTTCTCCAACAATTTTGCAGTTTCTTCCATAACGTATGCTTCATCTGCAGTCTCTTCCACCGCCTCTTCTTCAAATTCCACAAAGGTACCGGAAGCTGCCAATAACTGCTGCATCGCATCTAACTTATCAAAATCTGCCAACATTCCCAATTGTTCCAGTTTTTCTTCCTGTCCCATCTGAATATCCATCAAACCGGCTTCAAGCTGCATCATTTCCTCTACCAAGGACTCCTGCTTTCCTTCTGTAAGAACCAGCTTCTCCTGGATTTTCTGTGGAATATCTGCCCAGTTTCCTTCTGCAAACAATTGATTGACACCTTTGATAATTGCCAGGCACGCCTGCTCACTTTCCTTTTCATGTTCCTGCCCCTGGAAGGAAGTTTCGTAGCAATACAAACTATTCAATAAGCCTTGGATACTGACATACAAATCTGCCACTTCCTCTATGAACTCCGCCTTTTCCTGTAATTCATCATATACCATTCGAAATTCCGCCTCAGACATTGCAGAAAAACACATCTTACCCAAATGATCTGAAAACTCCTTAATATCAAGGAAATATTCTCCTACACCTTCCGGCTCATACAACATGGCACTGGTTTCCAACATATACACAAAACGGTCTAAGGCAGACTTATCCGCATCTTTATACACAGACATACTGTTCTCTATCATTTGGAAGTACTTAGATCGAGCCATACGAACCGGCAATTCTGCTAACACTTCCTTAATACTCTCATTGATTACCACATTGTCTTTTCCACTAAAAATGTACTGATATACTTTCTGCACAAAAGTATCAACATCTGCCAATTCAATCTGATTCTCAAACTTTAATTCCATACGATTCACTACATGCTCATAAATCTGAAGTTTATCCGTATACATAGTCAAAATCTTCATCATACGAATCACTTCATCTCTAGCGGACAAAATCCTTGCAATCTGCTCTTTCTTTTCTTCCTCACCAAAAATCCCATCTATAAAAATTGTCTGAATCACCTGGTTGATCTCTGAAATGGTATCTGCCAAATACCCATTTTCCTTACCACTCTTCTCTTGCAAAGTTTCATACAATACAAAATAATCCATGGTCACATGTAAAAGAGAAACCTGATGATAGATATCAAACAGCCGATTGCGATATATCGGCAAATTTTTCTCCAACTCTTTTCCTTTTTTTATTGCTCTCACTAAATCTTTCGCCTGACTCATTTGTTCATCCTCACTTCCAAACTACACTATAGTGGGCAGAGCCCACCTCAAATTTCTAATCCCTTGTATCGTGTAAAGGCCGCAACAATACCAATCGCTGCGACCTTTCTCTTTTATCAGCCGGATACCAATACCCAACTATCCTTAAACCATCTCAACCACTTCAATGCATATTCCGCATGAATTGGATATCCGGATAACACAGGGTAAAACATTGCAAACAATCCTACTGCAATTGCAGCATATACCATACATGAAATTACCACAGTACGCCTTGTTTTTTCATTTTCCGTCCGATATGCCAAGCAATACATAGAATATCCAACCATAATGACAACAAATGGCACACTTGGGAAGTAATGATAAATAAAGGTACAACGAGTGACTCCTGTCCACGGAATCAACTGTGCCAAATATCCAATACAAAGGAAGGTTGCCTTCTTATCTTTGCGTGTAACTACGCGGAACAACATATACAAAAATGCCGGAATTCCAGCCCACCAAACAGCCGGATTACCAAATGCACTGATATTTTCCTGTAAACCATTGGCAAGTGTTTTATTATAATACCAAATCGGTCTCTTCATGATCGGCCACTCATACCATGTGGAAGAGAACGGATGTGTCGCATCTAAATCAGAGTGATACTCCCACATATCGATCTGGTTCTTCAACATTCTTTGGATCAATCCCATATCCGTTCCATTATTAAACGGAATGTATGACAAGGTGTATATGGAACCTGGAATAATTACAAATGCCAACACACAGAACCCAAAAGTATATAAAATATTTTTCAGGAAATTCTTAATCACCTTATCATGAGAGATACCATTGCTCTCTCCATCCGGATCATTGCATGCATAACGATACTCCATAAACCGAACAAAGATTGTATAGAAGAAAATCACTGCCAAACCAATTCCCGCATACACACCAGGCCACTTGCATGCACAGCCAAGTCCCATAGAAATACCACATAATAACAATGGTATAAACGTTTTCACAAGTGGTGTGTCATTAAAACTCATTCGATAGTAGCGATACATAAAGTAGTACATCAAAATAATAAAGAATGTAACATACACATCAATGGTGGCAATCCTTGTCTGGGCAAAATGCATGAAATCTGCGGCAAACAATACGGTTGTCACAGTAGAAATCCATGTTTTTCCAAATAATCTTCTTGTAAACCAGTAGAAGATCGGCAACATAGCAATACCAAACAAGGTACCCATAATTCGCCATCCAAATGGACACATACCAAAAATTCGTATACCAATAGAGATGATAAACTTACCCAATGGTGGATGGGTCCACTCATAATTGTAGACATTCTGTGTCATCTCATAAGCCGTTCTGGCATGATAAATCTCATCGAAATAGGTGCTGTCTCTAAAAGTACTCTCACCAGGGTACTTCTCTCCTTCATCAAACAATGCAGCATATGTTTCTGCATTTACCGGAGTCACCATGGCACCGGTTTCATCAAAAAATACCAATTCATTCAACACAGTCTCATTTGAAATACAACGCAATCGAAGGAATGGCTGTGTACTGTAAAAACTTGCAGTTCCCCAACAGAATACGCTGCTCATAGAAAACTTAGCCGCTTCTCCTCCCAAGGAGTTCACATCCTGACCATTCACGGCAACTGCAGTCCAGTTCACTCCGTCTGCACTTTCTTCCAAATAAAACTCTCTATTCTCATAATATCCATCATAATAAGCAATGGATGTTAAATTTGCAGTCTTATTAGAGAAGTCCAAAGTAATGCAATCTCCCGGTGTCCGTGTCTCCCAATGGGTCTGTGGTGCATCCTTATCTCCCAAATTATAAAGAGCAATCACACCATAAATAATCGTAATGGCAGCAATGGCAATCCAGTCAAACTTAGTAAACTTTATCTTCTCATCACTTCTTCTTGGTTTCCAATACTGTCTTCTTTCTTCCACTGCTTCTGGTGTATTTGCTACAAATAGCACCTCGTCATCCTCTGTTTCTTTCTCTATCTCATCTCTTTTTAATACGAAATTCTTTACCAAGATCACAACAAAGCATACAAAAATGATTGCGTGGATTGCACCGATCACTCTCGGATACATAGCCTCCCAGTCAAAATTGTTTGGATCATAGAACTTAAATGCATGCCAAATATTCGATACCTGTGCAAACACAAGACTGAGATACAATAAAATATATTCCCTCTTTGGCTTGTACAAATATGCCAAAAGCAACAATACAAATGCAGGGAACATATATCTCTCATGAACACGCACCGACAAAGTAAAGAACCCTGCCACAATAAACGCTCCTAAAAAGAAATACTTCGACCCATTCTGTGACTTTCTATTTAAGATACTTACCACCAAAGCCCCCAGACAAATCAACACAATAAAGATCGTTCCCCAAGTAGAGTATGGCAAGCCAAATCCGATCTCTGCCTGATCATGCCAGTTGAGCTTAAAGATTTCCCAGAAGTTATACGCATTTACCGTTACAAACTTATAAGAAGTAAGAGTGCCTGCATATAAAGCAATGGCACCTAACAAGGACTGAATTCCTCTTGTAAAAATAGAGGTAGATGCAATGGCAATGTTCCCGGTCACAGGAAGGAATGTATCTGCTATAGTTCCTTCTGCTACTGTCTTCGCTGCATAATTTACCCAGTACACGTCAAAAGCATACGGCAATACACACACATACATAAGAACAATTGCCAGTAACCCAAACCCTAAATTTTTAAAGAACTTCTTTGCAGAGAAATTATGGAAAAATACCTGATCCAAAATTCCAAGTCCTAAGATCGGTGTTAAAATTAAAGTCTGTGGCTTAA
>JBGVLO010000123.1:0-44896 GCA_045124315.1 Lachnospiraceae bacterium | reverse complement strand
TTCCAACTGTGCTTCTTCTAACATTTCCTCATAATACTGGCGTTCCAGTCGAATTCTTTTCTCTTCGTCATACTCGGTTAATAACATATCTATCACCTCCGCTCGATTCTTGATAAGTATATCTTTTAGAATATTTTCCCGAATACACTCATCTACTGCATAGTCTATCGCAATATCTCGTTCATATTGCAGGCTATACTTCTTCACTCGATCTACAAAGATTGCGTATTCCATCAATGGTCTGCAAGCTTCCATTAACTCTTTGTTTTTTCCGTAATTGATATTGATAATCTCTGTCTCTAGTTCCATACATGCCTTTTCTTTTTCATTCATAAATGCATCTGATAAACGCAAGGTTCTTTTATCTTCCTGCATCTCATCCCCATTGTAAAAGACCACAAATTTTGGTGGAGGCAACAGAATCAGTTTACGTCCATATATATTGGCATTATGCTCCACAATGTATTTCTCAAAGTGTTTGGCAAAATATAAGAACCCACGCAAGGGCATGTTGGGATTATAACTACTCTGATGTTCAAAAAGACTTAATCTGTCATCGATAATAAACGAAACATCGTTTTTCATGTTGCAGTAGATGACATCCTCTAATGTTGTAATCTCAATCTCTTCCGGATTGGTATAATGACTTCCGTTTAGTGCATTATACAGAGACAACAGCTTCTCCCTGTCTTTGAATACAAACTTGAACAGCCTGTCTTTGTACTCCCTTGTAGTATAACTTCTTTGGGTTAATTTTTTTGTCATTTGTACTCCTTTCATCTTTGGACATATATATACAGTCCCTGTGTTTCGAAAGAAGCATAACTCATTTTTGTCCCCAACATCATATATGTTGATTATAACAGAACTTCTTTCAAAACACTATGTCTTTGTACAATTTTCACCTTGTACAGAGACTATCGAGTCACAGTTCACAGGTATGTGAACTGTGACTATTTGGGGCAATGCGACCCATGCAAAATTGCTACAAACAATCCTGCGTTACTCTTTCTTACGCTCTTTGCCCTAAAGGACTAGCTTTGCGTCGCAGCGTAGTGCAGAGAGCTACCTCTGAACGGTAACACTATCGAACAATTTTCTTTTTATGGCATAATTCACTTTATTAATTGTTTCTTGCCATAGGCAAAACTCCCTTCTCTCTTGTGATTCGTTAATAGTTCCAAACTTTTTTGAAAATCTTGGCGATCTGCCAATGGGAACAAGTCCCGATTGATAAAAATAAAAGCAGAATGCTTTTAAAAGAATAATAAAAAGAGGATAGATTTTCCCCATGGGGTTTATTATATAGAAATTTTCGAAAAACGCAAGTGCTTTTTCGTAGAAATCTGAAACGCAATCCCTCGGTATCAAATAATTGAATAATAAGCATTATTGTCGTATACTGTTAAAGATATGTTAAAAAATGTTATGAAACTGTTAAAAATGTATTTGAACGGAGGCGTTTTATGAGAAAACATCAGAAAAAAATCACAGCTGTCATGCTGGCACTTACCGTAGCAGTCAGCAATTTGGCAGCACCAGCCGTTGATGTGGAAGCAGCTAATATAAAAGCCACATCACTTAAGTTGAATGCAACAAAGAAAACTTTATGTGTAGGACAGAGCATTACCTTAAAGGTAACGACCATAAAACCTGCAAAAGCAACGAAAGCAGTAAAATGGACTTCTTCCAACAAAGCGGTTGTAACAGTCAATTCAAAAGGAAAGGCAACTGCCAAAAAGGCAGGAACAGCAAAAATTACAGCTGTCAGTAAGAGTAACAAGAATGCAAAGGCTGTTTGCAAGATTACCGTAATACGGAAAAAGGAAACAACCGGGTCTGTAAAAAATATACAAACTCCAGCAGTTCCGGCAGCTCCAGCAAGAACCGCAACAAAAGCACCAAGTACTCCAGCGACCACAGGAACTGCAACAAATACGCTAGGCACACAGGCCCCAGCGGGAACCACAACGAAGGCACCAAGTACAACAGCTCCAGCAGGAATCCTGTCAGAAGAAGCAATTACAACTCCTAAAGCCACAGGAACTCCAACAGCAGAAGCAAGTTCTTCTCCTGAAGCCACAGAGTCCCCAACTGAAATGCCAAGTACAACACCTACTCCTACGGTAACACCTACTAGAGTACCAAGTGCAACTCCTACTCCTACGGTAACACCTACCAAAGTACCGACTGTAGCTCCTACATCTACTGTAGCTCCTACCAAAGTACCGACTGCAGTGCCTACATCTACTGTAGCTCCTACTCCTACGGTAACACCTACCAAAGTACCGACTGTAGCTCCTACCAAAGTACCGACTGCAGTGCCTACATCTACTGTAGCTCCTACCAAAGTACCGACTGCAGTGCCTACATCTACTGTAACTCCTACTAATGTGCCGACTGTAGCTCCTACTCCTACGGTAACACCTACTGTAACCGCTCCTCCAATAGAGGGAAACATTGTGCATTCCGGTGCTTATAAAAATACTACTTGGACCATTAATAAGTCTGGTTTGTTAGAAGCAAAGGGAACCGGAGATATGTACGATATCACAAAAAGAGCTGCAAATGGAGGCTATAGTACTTCAAAAATGGCAGCTTGGTTGAAATATAGAGATGAAATTAAAAGTGCCAGAATAAACGTGACAGGTGCAACACATTTGGAGTTTCTTTTTTATAATTGCACCAACTTAGAAAATGTAAACTTACTGAAATTAGACACCTCTAACGCTACAGATATAAGTTCCATGTTTGACGGATGCAAGGCTCTGACTAGTTTGGATCTCAGCAACTTCAAGACCTCTATGGTTACCGATATGCGCTCTATGTTTTGTGGTTGCAAGTCCCTGACTAGTTTAGATATCAGCAACTTCGACACTTCTAAGGTTACCAATATGGGTTCTATGTTTCATGGCTGCTCTGCTCTGACTAGTTTGAATTTAAATAACTTCAAGACCTCTATGGTTACAAATATGGACTTTATGTTTATGAGCTGCGAGGCTCTGACTAGTTTAAAGATAGACCACTTCGATACCTCTATGGTTACCGATATGTGTGCGATGTTTTCTAACTGCATTGCTCTGACTAGTTTAAATCTCGATAGCTTCGATACCTCTAATGTTACAAATATGAGTTCCATGTTTTGTAGCTGCGAGGCTCTGACTAGTTTGAATCTAAACTATTTCGATACCTATAAGGTCACAGATATGAGCTTTATGGTTTTTGGCTGCCAAGCTCTAGTTAGTTTAAAATTCAGCAACTTGGATACCTCTAATGTTACAAACATGAGCTATATGTTTAGTTCCTGCAATACTCTGACTAGTTTAGATCTCTCCAGCTTCGATATCTCTAATGTTACAGATATGAGCTATATGTTTAGTTCTTGCCCGAAGTTAACCACAATCAATACCCCGAAAAAGACCGGAGAAAAAGTTCCTAATTTACCTGGCACCTGGGAAGACAGTACAAAAAATACATATACAACACTTCCTGCAAATAGAACCACATGTATTACTCTGACAAAAGCATAATAAGCAGACAGCAGGAAAAAACAACAATAGAACGGATTGTATGAGAAATAGCACCCTTATGGGTGCTATTTCCTGTTTTATAGAAACTGGTTTTTATAGAAAAACAATATGGAAAATATTTGAAAAATAGTGATTTTTATCGTATACTGTTGAATATATGTTAAAAAAGTGTTAAAAAATCATTAAAATGTATTTAAATGGAGGCGTTTATGAGAAAACATCAGAAAAAGATTACAGCTGTCATGCTGGCACTTACCGTAACAGTCAGCAATCTGGCAGTACAGTCCGTTAATGTGGAAGCAGCAACAAAGAAAGCCACATCACTTAAGTTGAATGTAACAAAGAAAACCTTACATGTGGGAGAGACCACTACCTTAAAATTGAAGAAGGTAACTCCTTCCAAAGCATCCAAGGCAGTAACCTGGACCACATCCAGCAAAAAGATTGCAACGGTCAGTGCAAAAGGAAAGGTAACGGCAAAGAAAGTAGGAACGGCAAAAATTACAGCAATCAGCAAAAGCAACAAGAAAGCAAAGGCTGTTTGTAAGATTACCGTAATAAAGAAAAAAGGCTCCACAGGAGCTGTCACAAATATACAAGTTCCAGCAATCCCAGAAGCCCCAGCAGGAACTGTAACAAATGCACCAGCCACACAGGCTCCAGCGGGAACGACATCAAATGCACCAGCTACACAGGCTCCAGCGGAAACTGCAACAAATACAACAGCGCCAACAGGAATCCCAACAGAAGAAGCGAGCACAGCCCCTGAAGCCACAGAAGTTCCGGCAGTAGAAGCAACCACTGCTCCTGAGGCCACAGAAATTCCAACAACTGAAGCAACCACTTCTCCTGCAGTGACTGTAACTCCAACTGCAGTAGCATCCACTTCTCCTGCAGTGACAGGAACTCCAACCGCAGAAGTAACTACTGCTCCTGGTGTGACAGGAACCCCAACCGCTGAAGTGACCACTGCTCCTGAAGTGACAGGAACTCCAACCGTAACCGCTCCGCCAGTAGAGGGAGACATTTTGCATTCCGGTGCTTATGGAAATACTACATGGACCATTGATAAGTCCGGTTTATTGGAAGTAAAAGGAACCGGGGATATGTATGATGTTGTAGCGTATATACATCCTACTGCAATTGACTCTACTCCACTACCGGCTTGGGTCAAGTATAGAAATGAAATTACAACTGCCAGAATAGAAGTGACTGGTGCAACACATTTGGAATATCTCTTTTATTCTTGTTATAACTTAGTTAGTGTGGATTTATCCAGCTTGGATACCTCTAATGTTACCGATATGCATTCCATGTTCTTTGGTTGCAGTGCTCTGACTAGTTTAGATTTAAGCAGCTTCGGTACCTCTAATGTTACCGATATGCACTCTATGTTTTGGGATTGCCATGCTTTGACTAGTGTAGATCTAAGCAGTTTCGATATCTCTAATGTTACCGATATGCGTTCCATGTTTTCTGGCTGCAGGGCTCTGACTAGTTTAGATTTAGGAAGTTTCGATACCTCTAATGTTACCAATATGCACTCTATGTTTTGGGACTGCTATGCTCTCACTAGTTTGGATTTAAGCAACTTTAATACATCAAATGTTACCGATATGGGGTCCATGTTTTTGTACTGCAAGGCTCTCACTAGTTTAGATTTAAGCAGCTTCGATACCTCTAACGTTACCAAGATGGGTTGGATGTTTAAGGGCTGCAGTGCCCTGACTGCTTTGGATTTAGGCAACTTTAATACATCAAATATTACCGATATGGGTTCCATGTTTTGGGACTGCTATTCTCTGGCTAGTTTGAATTTAAGCAACTTCGATACTTCTAACGTTACCAATATGAATTCCATGTTTTGCGGCTGTAAGGCTCTCACTAGTTTGGATTTAGGAAAATTTAATACAGCAAAAGTGACAGATATGGGTTCCATGTTTTATAACTGCAGAGCTCTCACTAGTTTGGATTTTAGCAACTTCGATACATCTAGTGTTACCGATATGGATTCCATGTTTAAGGGCTGTACGAATTTAACCACAATCAATACTCCGAAAAAGACTGGAGAGAAAGTTCCAGATTTGCCTGAAGGTACATGGAATGACAGTGAAGAAAATACCTATACCACATTTCCGACAAATGCAACGGAGAGTATTACCTTGACAACGGCATAATAACCAGGCGTCCGTAAATGGAACAACCAAAAAACGATTGTATAACAAATAGCATCCGAAAGGGTGCTATTTTCTGTTTCATAGAAAGAGTATTGCTTTCACGGCTTGACATTGGGAGAGAACAGTAATAAACTGACCCTACAGTTGTTACAAATTAAAAGAAAGGAAGCCATCAGTATTCTATGGAAATTGATGCAACTACGAATATGAAATACACATTAGCAATTTTTGATATGGACGGAACAATTTTAGATACCTTAGAGGATTTAACGGACAGCTTAAATGTCTCCCTCAATGCATTTTCCATGCCAGAGCGCACTTTGGAAGAAGTACGCTCCTTTGTAGGAAACGGTATCCACAATCTAATCGAAAAAGCTGTTCCAGAACGTACTACTTCAGAAGAAATCGAAAAAGTCTTTGAATTTTTTATGCCTTACTATCAACAAAACTGTGCCAACAAGACAAAACCTTATGATGGCATTGTGGAGGCGATTCAATCCCTTCGCCAAAAAGGCATAAAGACTGCGGTTGTATCCAATAAAGCAGATGCTGCCGTTCAGGAACTATGCAAACAGTACTTTTTGGATCTTTTTGATTTTTCCATAGGAGAAAAACCGGGAAACCGCAAAAAACCCGCACCAGATGCCGTGCTTGAAACCCTTCGTAATTTAGGTATTTCAAAGAAGGATGCTGTCTACATTGGTGACTCCGAAGTGGATGTAGCCACTGCAAAAAATTCCCAATTAGATTGCATTGCCGTCACATGGGGATTTCGTTCCACCGAACTTTTAAAGGACCACGGTGCAACCGTGTTTGCCCATAACCCAGAAGAATTACTTACTGTATTGCACTGTTTTCAGCCTAAGCAAAGACCGCAAGGTCAAAGCGAAGGCTAGAAAACTGGCAGGCAAGGCTTTCCCGAGAAAACAAGTCTACGACGATGTTTGATCGGTTGAAAGCTACTGCGCACTGTTTTCAGCCTAAGCAAAGACCACAAGGTCAAAGCGAAAGCTAGAAAACAAAAAACAGAAGGCTTACAAACCTTCTGTTTTTTTGTTGCAATTATTTCTTTCTGTATATGACCATTCGGTTGATTGGTTTTCCCTCTGCTACAAACTTGGATTCATACTCCGTCATAATATTCCCTTCCACATACTCACTATTATGAAGATCAAATGTATGATTCTCTAGTATCCAGTTTGCTTCTTCTACCTGTTCCAAAGAGAAATCAAACAATGGTCGATTATCAGTCTTGAAAATCACTCTTCCATCGGGAACCAAAAAGGTATCATACCGTCCTAAGAACTGCTTTGAAGTCAGTCTTCTCTTGGCATGTCGGTCCTTTGGCCATGGATCTGAAAAATTCAAATAAATGCGTTCCACTTCGTCCTTGGCAAATACCTCTGGCAATTCCTCAGCATCCATACGGATAAATACCAAATTGTCCTGCTCCAATTCCGGACGTTTCTCCAAGGCACGAATCAACACACTGGAATACTTCTCAATTCCCACATAATTCACATCCGGGTTCTGTCTGGCAAGTTCCATAATGAACTTTCCTTTCCCCATACCGACTTCAATATGGATGGGATTGTCATTTCCAAAAACTTCATTCCATTTTCCCTTTTGTTCTTTTGGCTCATGAATACAATATTCATTTGCTGCTATGGTCTCTCTGGAGCCCTTTATATTTCTCAAACGCATATTCTGCTTCTCCTTATTACAACTATGATATTAGGGGCAAAAGGTACTTTATCCCCCAATTGATACCTACGAATTGCTTCGCTGATAACAGCTATTTGATAATACCCATAGAATCAAACGGATACACGCGCATACGCACCTTTCCTACGATCCAGTCTTTCTTAATATTTCCTACTGATTCGTAACGGCTGTCTACACTCACTTCACGATTGTCTCCTAGAACAAAATACTCGTCTTCTCCCAATACAATAGGTTCCGTAGCTCTTCCTTCATCTGTGATTGGGTCTTTTCCGTAATTTTCTTCCAACAATTCTCCATTAATATAAATCTCGTCCCCAACAATCTGTACGGTCTCTCCAGGAAGCCCAATGATTCTCTTTACATAAAATTCATAGGCATCTTTATCTTTCTTATCCGGGTTCTCAGGATCCATAAAATGATAGAATACAATAACATCAAAACGCTTTGGCTCTACGATATGATAGGACAATTTATCCAGCAACACACTATCTCTGTTATGCAAAGTGTTCTTCATGGACGGCCCATCCACCACTGTTCTTGCACAAACATAGTTTGGCACCAAATACAACACTGCGATAAAGATAAGACAATAAATAGCCAGCTCCTTAATAAATTCTACGACCTTATTCTCTTTCTTCCCAGACTCTTTGGTCTCCTGTCCCTCATTGGCTGTCTCATCCACCTGTTCAGCTGTAACTTCTGTAGTTTCCATTGTTTGTCCTTCTTCTGAACCCTGTTGGGATTCCATTACTTCCTGATTCTCTTCACTCATTTACTTAACCTCTTTTCTATTTCATCTGTAAAAGCTTGTTCTTTAACTCACTTTCCAAACGATGCAATTCCTGCTCCGCTTCCTGTCTCTTAATGCGACCTTCATCCTGTATTTTAACCACCTCATCCAAGGTTGTCAACAAGGACTCATGGGTGTACTTCAATGTTTCAAGATCCACAATACCTCTCTCCGATTCTTTTGCAGTCTCCACGGTAGCCATCTTTAACGTCTCTGCATTCTTCTTTAACAGCTGGTTTGTCATATCGGTCACTTCACGCTGTGCTCTGGCAGCCTGTGTGGCATGATTTACCCCCAATGCCAAAGCCATCTGGCTCTTCCACAAAGGAATGGTGTTCACCAAAGTTGACTGTATCTTCTCTGCCATCAAAGTATCATTGTTCTGCACTAACCGAATCTGTGGTGCCATCTGGATTGAAATGGTTCGGGTAAGTTCCAAATCATAAATCTTCTTTTCAAAACGATTGATCAGCCCATTCATATCGTTCACAGCCTGAGCATCCTCCGGCAATCCACTTCTCTGGGATTTTTCAATCATTGCAGGAAGTTCCACATTCTTTACCTGCTCAAGCTTCTGCTTACCTGCTAAGATGTACATGGACAATTCCTTAAAATAAGTCTTATTCAACTCATACATCTTATCCAGCATCGCCACATCTTTCAATAACTGGATCTGATGTCCTTCCAAAGTCTTGCAAATACCATTTACACTGACCTCTGCCTTTTGGTATTTTACTTTCATATTGTTTAGGTTCTGGCCACTCTTCTTGAAAAATCCAAGAATGCCGCCTTTCTGTTCCTCTTCAATGTCGAACCCTTTTAGCTGTTTTACCACATCTGCCAAAAGGTCTCCCACTTCGCCCAGATCTTTGTTTCTTACATTTCCCAAGGCCTGCTCTGAAAAATCTGCAATCTTCTTCTGTGCTCCCGCTCCGTACTGCATAATCATACCGGAATTACTGATATCAATCTGACTTGCAAAATCATCTACCATCTGCTGTTCCTGTGGTGTCAATACGGGTTCCTCTACCACCGGCTTTTGCTCCGATTCCACAATTTCTGCCTTGGTATCTGCCCCTAAACTGTCAGAATCATTTGCAAAGGGTTCAAATGTTAAAGTTGGTGCACTCTGTTCAAAATCAAATTCACTCATTGTTCTCTTCCTTTCTTTATTTTGTTACTATTCAGAACTCTCCCCATACATTCGCACTCGTCGCCTTGTTACTAAAAGTGTAACAGTTCAGCCGGGGGCTGTCCTGTTACGGCTCACAGCAAGCTTACTCATGCAAATTGCCGTGAGCCACTCCCAATTTACACTTTCATACGTCCTTGCACAGCAATGTGTACAAGGACTGCCTGAACTGTTACCTAAAAGTCACTCTTCTTCAATCCTTCATTTGCCAACATGGTCTGTAACACAGAAATATCCGTAGACACATCCATGTTCACGCTTTCATAAAAACTATTTAGTAATGTTTCGAACGCCTCATTTATTGTAACAATCATATTCTTAATCTCTTCCTTGGTCTCCTGAATATTTTCTCCCTGGATTGCTTCCTCTGACAGACTTTCATAGGTCTTCAAAAGCTTCATGGTAGTAGGAAGATAATAATCCCAAAACTTGCTCTGCTGTTCCAACACTTCCGGATTCTTCTGCGCATACTGAAAAATCTGTGACAACAGTTCACGCAGGCGTTGAAGAGAATTCACTAAATCCACATCTGCCACCGTTCTCTGGATCCGTTCAATTTCTCTCAAATATTCCAGTCCAATTTCCTCGCCCATTTCTTCTTTCTGTGCAATCTCCTGCGTCTGTGTGTTCTGCTCATTTAACAGATACTGTTCCCTGGCCTGCTGATACATATGGTAGTATTCCTGATTCCCGATCAGACAAGTTTCCGTATCATCCAGAGATGCCTGTGGAAATATCCCATCTGCCAAAAGCCTTTTTATGTCCTTGCGCACTTTCTTCTCGGAAAGGCCCATCCGCTTGGCAATGCTCTCAATGGAACAATATCCCTTTTCTTTGAGCATCTCCCAGTACCGTTTGGAACGGCGGAATTTTCCGACCTTTTTATTTCCAGACGCGATCATCCAAACGGAACCTGCCAGGCCCACTCCGAATCCAAACAATAATGAAGCAAATACACCTGCACCTGTGGACAACAACAAAATGAAAAATATCAACTCAGGGATACCCAGCAACAAAGCAAAAATCCAGCCAAACACGACCATAAGATTTCCTGAAGTGTTACCTTTCATACGATAGGGAACCACAACTCCCTGCTGCTTTGGTGCCTCTGCAACTTTATTTTTCTTCTTGTTTTTCACCAATTGGTTCCTGGTGCGATTCCGTTCCAACTGATTTTTCATTCGGTTCGAACCCTGCTCCAATTGTTCCTTCATTCGGACAGAACCCTGTTCCATTTGTTCTTTCATCTTAACAGACCCTTGTTCCCAAGCCCGTTTTGAACCTTCTATGGCTTTCTTAGAGCCCTCCACTGCCTTGTTCATGGCATCATTCATTTTCTGATCAAAGGCCTGTTTATCAAAATTTTCAATTGCTTCATTTACTTTCTGCCAAATATCTTCGCCCATATTCCAATTTTCATTTGCCATATTCTTCCCCTTTTCTATGACATTTCAAAAGGTACAATGCCTAATGTATGCTTTCATACTCTGGATCGCTTTTACAACTTCATGGTAAGCTGGATTCTCTTCTTCTGAAGATCCACACTCATAACTTTCACTTCTACAATATCACCAACACTGACAACTTCCAATGGGTGTTTTACAAATTTTTTGTCAGACAACTGTGAAATATGTACCAATCCGTCCTGATGCACTCCGATATCCACAAATGCACCAAAGTCGATTACATTACGGACAGTTCCCTTTAAAATCATCCCTGGTGTCAGGTCTTTCATTTCCAATACATCGGTACGAAGAATTGGCTTTGGCATCTCGTCACGAGGATCGCGACCTGGTTTCTCCAGTTCTTTCATAATATCCACCAAAGTCTCTTCTCCAATTTCTAACTCCTGTGCAGTCTTCTTCTTATCTCTTACCAAAAGTCCTAAACCGGTCACGCCGCCTTTGATGTCTTCCTTCTTCATGCCCACTTTATTTAAAAGTTTCTCCGCTGCCTCATAAGACTCCGGATGTACACTGGTACCATCCAAAGGATTGTCCCCTTCGCTGATACGCATAAAACCGGCACACTGCTCAAATGCTTTTGGTCCAAGCTTTGCTACCTTAAGCAACTGTTTACGATTTGTAAATCTTCCATTTTCCTCACGGTATGCCACAATATTCTTTGCAATGACCTTGCTCACACCGGATACATACTCTAACAAGGAGGCAGACGCCGTATTTACATCTACACCAACTTTATTTACAGAACCTTCTACCACACCGGTCAGTGCTTCACTAAGCTTCTTCTGGTTCATATCATGCTGATACTGACCTACACCAATAGACTTTGGATCAATCTTTACCAATTCAGCCAATGGATCCTGCAATCTTCTGGCAATGGAAGTGGCACTTCTCTGTCCTACATCAAAATTAGGGAATTCTTCTGTTGCAAGCTTACTAGCAGAATATACAGAAGCTCCCGCCTCGTTTACGATAACATACTGTACCGGCTTATGAATCTCTTTTAACATATCTACAATCACTCGCTCGGATTCTCTGGATGCCGTACCATTTCCTACTGAGATTAAAGTAATGTTGTACTTATCGATCATAGTCTTTACAATCTTCTTCGTCTCTTCCACCTTGTTCTGCGGCTCCGTTGGATACACTACCTTTGTGTCTAACACCTTTCCGGTCTCATCCACTACAGCAAGCTTACACCCTGTACGGAAGGCCGGATCCCATCCTAGCACAACCTGTCCTACAATTGGAGGCTGCATCAATAACTGTTCTAAATTCTTACCAAATACTTTAATTGCACCATCTTCCGCCTTCTCAGTCAGATCGTTTCGAATCTCTCTCTCAATTGCCGGTGCGATCAATCGGCTATAACTGTCTGCAATGGTGTCTTTTAAAATCTGTGTGGTAAACGGATTCTCCTTCTTGATTACCTGTTTTTCTAAGTAAGAAAGAATACGCTCCTCCGGTGCATTGATCTTTACCGTAAGGATTTTCTCTTTCTCTCCACGATTCAATGCAAGGACACGATGCCCTGCTATCTTCTCTATTCTCTCCTCAAAGGCATAATACATCTCATATACCGACTGTGCCTCTTCATCCTTTGCCACAGAAGTAATCATACCTTCCTTATACGTCATATCACGGATACGCATACGATAATCTGCCTCATCCGAAATGCTCTCTGCAATAATATCCATAGCGCCCTGAATGGCTTCTTCTACCGTAGTAACCTCTTTTTCCTCTGACAAATAATTCTTTGCTTCCTCTTCAATTGGTGCACCAGTCAGCTGTAAAGAAATAATATTGGCTAACCCTTCTAATCCTTTTTCCTTTGCTATGGTAGCTCTGGTCCTTCTCTTTGGTCGATATGGACGATACAAATCCTCTACCACTACCTGTGTGGTAGCCGCTAAAATCTGCTCACGCAACTCGTCTGTAAGCTTTCCCTGCTCTTCTATACTTGCAAGTACCTGATTTTTCTTATCTTCCAAATTACGAAGATAGGTTAAACGTTCACTAAGATTACGCAACTGTTCGTCATCCAATGAACCATGCTTTTCTTTTCTATATCGCGCAATAAATGGAATCGTATTTCCCTCGTCAATCAATGTGATTACGGCTTCTACCTGCCATAATTCAATGTTTAATTCCTCTTTTAGCTGTTTTGCAATATCCATGTAAATAATCTCCCTCGCTTCTTTTGACACTGGAACTTCTTCTATCCTGTGTCAATTTTCTGTTTCTTCTATTTTCTCTCATGCAAAATCACTTCCCACTGGGTAAGCGACCTTGATACTCGTTTTTATTATATCGAATTTCTTCTTCTGTTGCAACACTGGCAACACTTTCAGAAAAAAGAAAAAGACCACTGTATTCACAGTGGTCTTAGCTGGGATAGAGGGATTTGAACCCCCGAATGCTGGAATCAGAATCCAGTGCCTTACCGCTTGGCGATATCCCAATGTTTTTAATTTCTGTCGCTTCGTATCAGCGACAATGATTATTATATATGAACTCTTTTCAAAATGCAAGTACTTTTTTAATTTTTTTTATTTTTATAGTAACAGTGCCCCCCCTGCTGAACTGTTACCACTATTACTCACTATTATACTTTTCTTACCATATTCTTCTTGTTATTTCTTATCTAGGCATCCATACACTGAAAGAACCATCTTCCACATAGAACTCTCCCACACCGTTTTCGTCGATTACAACTTCCTTTTCGCAATTTCCCATTACATCTACATAAGTCTCTTCTGCGTGAGCTACGCCCACTTCCATCTTTTTA
Source organism: Lachnospiraceae bacterium (assembly GCA_045124315.1). Lineage (GTDB taxonomy): Bacteria > Bacillota > Clostridia > Lachnospirales > Lachnospiraceae > CAG-411. The sequence continues at coordinate 31,231 of JBGVLO010000123.1, read as the reverse complement.
CTTCCACCTTTATCGATCGTCAATAAAACTGCAAGCCCGGAACCTTCATGCTCCTCATCACCTTTTCGAACCCATCCGATGATAGACGGATCGTCCAAATAATCCACCTCTTCTCCGTAGGCTGCATTTTTTCTCAGTTCTAACAATTTCGGAAGTTCTGCAACAGGAGCAATGTTATCATGAGGGATTCCATAATAATCCCCATAAAATACACAAGGATATCCTTTCTCTCTAAGCAAGATCAACGCATACGCCATAGGCTTAAACCAATCCATAACCCATGACTGCAAAGCCTGTCCCGGCTGTGTATCATGATTATCCACGAAGGTAACTGCCATCTCCGGATCCGTACCAACTAATGTATCAGAAAACAATTCTCTCATATCATAAGTTCCATTGCTTCTGGCTGCATTAAACATCTTAAAGTGAAAAGGTACGTCAAACAGAGTCAATGCTCGATCTGATTTCTCAATATAATTCTCCAGTCTGCTTAAATCTGCGCTCCAGTACTCTCCAACTGCAAACAAAGGCTTGCCACTTTTTTCGCGTAATTTTCCCAACCAAACCTTAAAGAAATGAAACTCAATATGTTTTACTGCATCAATTCGGAAACCATCTACACCGGTAAAATTCAGGTACCACTCACCCCAGCGGTCCAATTCTTCCAGCACTTCCGGATCTGACATATCCAAATCCACACCCATGAGATAATCGAAATTTCCATTTTCACTATCTACATCTTCATCCCAGTCTTTTCCAATAAACCGAAGAATTCCATTTTCCTTGCTGTGTGCATCATAATCAGTTCCATGAAAATTCGTCCAGTCCCAGGTGAAATCTGAATACTTTCCTGCTCTTCCAGGAAACGTAAACTTTGTCCAAACCGTAACCTTTTTCTTATCTGAAGTCTGACGATTTCGATCTTCGCTGGCACTTCCATAAGCAAAAATTCTCTCTTTATCATCAGCTCCCAAACGATGTCCTAACACGATATCTGCCAGGACTTCAATTCCTTCCCCCTGAAGAGCACGGATTGCCTGCAAATATTCATCCTTTGTTCCGTACTTTGTAGGAATGCTTCCTTTTTGATCGAATTCTCCTAAATCGTAGGTATCATAAACTGCATATCCCACATCATTTGCCCCCTGTGCACCTTTGTACGCAGGCGGAAGCCAGACGCTGGTAATCCCGGCTTCCTTCAAGTTCTTCGCCTCTTTTGCCACTGTATTCCATAATGTATGATCATTTGGCAGATACCATTCAAAGTACTGCATCATAGTCTTATTATCCATAAATTCATCCTCCTAACCTGTAGGTATTCCAATTTCTTTCTCTATACGTAACTATACCGAATCTATCTTTATAAGTCAAAACAATCTTCTTGCACGATTCTATTTATTTCTTGCACACAACTAACCATACAAGGACATACGTTGCAGTTCACATACAATGTCATAATACCGGGGTCAAAAGGCATTTTGCCCCCAATGATACCTACGAATTGCTACGCTGCTAACAGTTCCCGCAAGCTCATGTGGGTGAATGTCCTTTTGACCCTGGTATCATCCGATTATTTAAAGAGCTGCCACACAAAAAGCTTATACGATATGAGGCATTTTTCTAAAAACACAGTCTATCGTATCATTCTCCCTTTGTATGACAGCCCTTTTGGTTGTGTTATTTTTTTGTTATCGATTGATTCGCAATTTCTTTGCCTTGCTCCACTCCGAATAATACTTCTGCTGCCCCAATGTTTTGTACGAACGCACACGCACATAATAACTTTGATGTACGCGCATATTAGAAGTTGTGGAGATAACCAAATTCTTTTTTGCAATTCTCAAAGTCTTGGCACCTGCAAATGTCTTGCTGGTACCATATTGAATCTCATAACCATCCGCTTTTTTGTTTCGATTCCATGTAAAGGTCATTTTACCCGGACTTCCATTGATCAAAATATTAATCGCATTCTTTTTCAGATAGTAGGTGGATACTTCATTGGACGGATCGCTCTCCTGCCCATTGGAAATTACACTTACGCTGTAACTATATTTCTTTCCATTTTTCTTAGCCTTCGTATCCAGATAAGCAGGTTCGGTAAGAGTCGCAATCTTCTCACCATTTCGATACAAAACATAGGTTTCTATATTTTCTACTGTATCAAAACTAATCTGATTCCCCTGTTTATTCACTACAATATCGTGCATATCCGGTCCAACAAAACTTGCACTTCTCAAAGCAGATTGAATGGCTTTGGTCATGGCCTTACTGGATTGGGTAGCCCCAGATACAATATCCACTTCCACTTTTCCCTCTCGACTTCCTATAAGATTTGGTGCAATCTCATCGTAAGCGGACTGGGCATAAGATGCATTTTCACCTTCTACACCAGAGAAATTGATATTAGTTATAGTATGATCCGATACGGTCACATATACTTTAAGTTCATAGGGAATAAATCCTGCATCTGAATCCGAACCCGTCAATTCCTGTGCCTCGTAAACCCCATCCTTCATGGACGTGTAAATGCGTATTTTTTCCGGTTGCTTTGCCGCATAAGATGTATTGGGAACTATCATAGCCACAGCTAATGCTGCCCCAAGGATTTTCTTTGTGATCTTCAATTTTCACTCACCTCTTTCATATTACAGAGACTTCTGAATTTCTTCTAAGATTGCATCTGAAATCACACCGGTCTGTTCTCCCGGTGTCCATGTGATTGTGACAGTATCATCCTTATAACGTGGAATAACATGCATATGTAAATGAAACACGGTCTGACCAGCTACTTCTCCATTGTTCTGCAAAATATTCACACCATCACATTTTAATACTTTCTTCATAGCCGTTGCCACCTTCTTAGCAACTACATAAATAGCAGCTGCATCTTCCTCCGGCAATTCAAAAATATCCGCCGCATGGTTCTTTACAAGGATAATAGCATGCCCCTTTGAAGCTGGAGAAATATCCAATATCACGCGGAACTTCTCATCTTCATACACAGTTTTTGATGGAATCTCTCCATTGGCGATCTTACAAAAAATACAATTTGAATCTATCATAATATAATGTTCCTCTCTTTCTTTTTTACTTCTCTTATTGTAGTCACTTCTCCGTATTCTGTCAAATTTACCGTAACTATTCGACAAAATAACACAGGAAAAACCCTTGAAAATCCGCATTTTATCTTCTTTTTTGTCATCTTTTGTCGAACAATTTCTCTTGCATTTCCTGTAAGTTACTTCTACAATAAAACTAACTTTCAGATGATTTTACTCTATATACATCCAAATGATGTTGGGGTCAAAAGGTATTTTTCCCTGGTATCATCCAAATAAAATTTGCAAAGGAATGATATACATTATGCTGAAAAAAAAAATACTCACAGATTTATACGAAACTACCAAAGAAGATGCAGATTTTCGCGAAGCATTGTTGAATTTTAGCGACAATATCACTATGGAACTTACTATGTTTAATCAGTCTGTTCGTTCAGAAATCTGCATTTTATCTGGACATGCAAACCTTTTAGAACAAAAAAATCCAAACTTAACAGAACAAGAAGAATGGAAGTATTTAAAAGAGAATATTAAAAATCTTTCGAATTTATTGGACCAATACGAAATTTACCGTTCTCGCTTTGAACGCCACTATGGTTATGTGAATATTCCCGAATTATGTCAAAAAATCGTGTCCACTTTCCAGAGAACTGCTCTGGCTAGACATATTCGCTTAACCTATAAAGAAAATTTGACAGAGCGTGACGCATATACCAATTATTTTTGTGATCCTTATCAACTTCAGGAAGTAATCATAGAATTATTAAAACATGCCTTCCATGCCATACCAGATGTAACTTATGTGGATATTACAATATCCAACGAAAATACAGATGATTTCATTATCTATGTCAAACGAGATGGTAAGATGATCAGCGAAGACGATCTCAATAATATTGAAATGGGACATATTTCGAAAGAATTATTCGAACGGCACAGTGCCATTTTGCTTTGCCATCAATTTGCACGAAAAATAAGCAATAAATTTATTATATCCTCAAACGAAGAAACAACTTTTGTGGAACTTCATTTATCCTCAAATGCACCTTATGTTCCTATTCCTCCTGAATTTCAAGAACTCTATAAAGCAAATATACCTACACCTTAGGCAGAACCCCGACACATCCTCGCGAAGCATTTTACTCTATAGGACGAACCTTCCTTTAGAGTAAGAAAAGGCAGATCCATCATAGCCATTCTACTATGTGGACCTGCCTTTTTATCTTATTATAAACCTAAAATTCCTTCTACTGTTTCCTGCATCTTCTCTGACTCACATACAATGTCATGAAGTACCGGTGCAGTACGGATTTCCTCAATCGCATTCGGAATCTTTACACCGGAAAGCTTAGATAACTCGTCTACTAACTCGAAATCTCCCATGCTGTCATACTTGCTGTCAATAGCATTCATAACACTTCTTGTAAACTTATATGGGCTTGCTGTTGAAGCGATTACGGTAGGAGTCTTGTCTCCTGACTTCTCTGCATATGCATTGTATACCCCAGCTGCCACTGCAGTATGAGTATCCATCACATAACCTTCCTTATCATACATAGTCTTAATTGTCTTAGCTGTAGTAGCTTCGTCTGTATATCCTCCTACGAAATCAGCAAGATTGTTCTTCATATCGTCGGTAATGTCATACACACCTGTTGTAGAAAGTGCCTTCATTAAATCTGCGCACTTATTTGCATCATTTCCTGCAATCTTATAGATCAATCGCTCTAAGTTAGAGGAAATCAAAATATCCATAGATGGTGATGTAGTAAGAATAAACTCTCTGTTTCTGTCATAAGTTCCTGTCTGGAAGAAATCATACAATACCTTGTTATCATTAGAAGCACAAATCAGCTTATCAATTGGAAGTCCCATATTCTTAGCATAATAAGCAGCAAGAATATTTCCAAAGTTACCGGTAGGTACTACTACATTCATCTTGTCTCCAGCCTTAATCTCGCCATTCTTTACTAATCTGCTGTATGCATATACATAGTAAACAATCTGTGGTACCAAACGACCGATGTTGATAGAGTTTGCAGAAGAGAACTGATAACCTGCTTTGTCCATCTTCTCTGCCAATTCCTTATTGTTAAACATAGCCTTCACACCACTCTGTGCATCATCAAAGTTTCCTGTAATACCAACAACCTTAGTGTTTGCACCCTTCTGAGTAATCATCTGTTTCTCCTGGATTGGACTTACTCCATTCTTAGGATAGAATACGATAATACTTGTTCCTTCTACATCTGCAAAACCAGCCAATGCTGCCTTTCCGGTATCTCCTGAAGTAGCAGTCAAAATAACGATCTCATTCTTAACATTGTTCTTCTTAGCAGAAGTAGTAAGTAAATGTGGCAAAATAGACAATGCCATATCTTTAAAAGCAATAGTTGCACCATGGAACAACTCTAAATAATAGGCTCCATCTTTCTTCACCATAGGTGCAATCTCTGTTGTGTCAAACTTACTGTCATAAGCACGCTTAATACAGTTTCTAAGTTCTTCTTCAGTAAAATCTGTGATGTATAACTTCATAACTTCATAAGCTACATCCTGGTAACTCATGTTTGCTAACTCTGTAATATCCTTGTCTAATGCTGGAATAGCTGCAGGCACGAACAATCCACCATCGTCTGCCAATCCCTTTAAAATTGCCTGGGAAGCTGTAACTGTTTCCTGTTTGTTTCTTGTACTGTTATACATAAGATTCATCTTGCTTCATCCTTTTCTCTTAAAATATAGTAATCGGTATCTTACGCAAAAGCGCATATTCTTTTAGAAGTATAGCATATTTTTCCAAGATGTTCAATCATTCTTTTTTGCAACTATTCATATATGGTTACAGTACAGAGGGTGCCATTCGTAAAATGCCCGAATATATGGGAAGGCAACTCTATTCGAGTACCTATATAATGGACCAATCATCTACTTATATGCTAGCATAACGCATCGAATTGATCCATTATATAGGGTTCTGAATCGTTCCCTTTTTCACTTAAAGAACGAGTGTGTTCCATAGGTAAATAAATATTGCAGGTTTTCGTCAAACCATATGACATTATCCCTGTCTGCATATTTTCTCGCCATAAAATAAAGAGCACCTTTGGATTCATCTTCCCCCTCTAATACGCGCTTTACAGCTTCTCTTGTCTCTTTGGAAATCGTAACATCCCAATATCTTCCATCGTCGATGGGCGAGAACTGACATACGCCACCTGTATGATCAAATACCACATCGGTTACATTGTCCGGAAATTCCGTTTTATCCTTAACCCGGTTTAACACAACATTTGCCACCAACATCTTTCCCTTTATGGTTTCTCCAGTAGCCTCCGCCTCCACAATCCGAAGCAGTACCGCTTTGTCTTTGGCCGATAATCGGATTTTTTGTTTTTTTCGCTTTTTCTTGATCTTTATCCGGTTTTGAAGCTGCTGCTCCTCTGTCTGTTCTTCCAGTTTTTGATTCTCTATGCCCTGAGGTTTTTCTGCTTCTTCCAATTTTCTACTTCCATATTTCAGACCATCCGCCGTGGGATACAAAACCAGATCCAACGGCTTCCAAATCTTTCCTGCCGATTCCGGTACCTGCTCCGAGCTTGTATAGAATAAACTTTCCACTCCCTGCAAGGTATCGTCTGCCAACTCCTCATTGGTGGCAGTTCCCTGTAACACAGCTTTTTGAAAAATTGGATTTTTCGCATATATATCTATGGTCCTTTGACCACTGATTCCCTGAATTCCTAATGTGGCACAAATCATTACGGTTCCGGTTGCCGCACACACGCATGCAATCTTTTTTCTGGCGTATTCTCTATGTTTGCTTCCAAAAATAGAAAATTTATATGTCATGTACTCCCTCCAATTTCTAATTTTGTTTAACTATACACACCCCTGTTCTTTTCTGTCAATAGAACCAAAATTATTTCGGAGTATGAACCAAATCAGAAATCCCATTTTTCCCCATTCGCAAAATATTCCCCAAGTTTTAGAAACATCTCTCCCAAAATTTCATAGAAAAAGCACAACAAAAAGTTGTCATACCCTTGTCCCATTAGCGAACTTTTTCTCGACAAATTTCGAGAAAACGCCAGAAATTTCCATATATATCCAATATCAGAAAGTGAATTTTTCCTATTTTTTCTGTTTTTTCTATATTTATGGCACCTTTCCATACGATTCACCAATCGTATCCATAGCTTATTGTCGGTTACTGTTCACATACCTGTGAACTGTAACTATTGTCTGTCAAAATAGTCTTTTCCACCGTTTGGATTGAAGTAAGTTCGAATATACCCATCAGTTGAGACTACTACAAATTCATTTGTAGCTTCTAAATAATACACATCATCCCCATCTTCTGCTTCAATTTTATGAAGAGATGCCGGATTACTTACTACTGCACTGGCCGCTGCCACATAGGCACTTGCAGAAGAAAATCCCATTTCTTTTCCATGCTTTTCATAATGTTCATTGAGCAGTTCCACATTTCGAAAACCAATGGTTACTGAGTTGTCATCGGAAGCCACCCCATCTGTATCATTCTGGATTACCGTTCCATTGTTCTCATTCACATAATTGTCCGAGGATTGTCCCAGATACTCCATCACAGGATCCGATGCCCCATAGCCAAACAACATCAGTACTACTGCTATTGCAATATAGAGATATCTCTTATAGGACTTAGAACTACCGCTATTACTATTATTAATAGAAGTATTCTTTCTGTCCTTTTGGAAATCCATGTCCATTTTGGGTTGTTTTTTCTCTTCTGACATGCCTGTGACTTTTCCGTCATTTGCCTTCTTATTCTGCTCTCTGCAAGCCTTACATCTCTTTGGCAAACTCAAATTTTTACTTTCAAAGAACGCAATCTCTGACTCAGTCAACTCAAATTGCGCTCCACACTGTTTACATTTACAAATCATATTGTTCTCCTTTTCCTGTTCTTTAGTACGTACAAAAGTATATCACAGATTTTCATTTTAAAACAAGTTACAGTTCACAGGTATGTGAACTGTAACTGATTTGGGCAATGCTACGCATGAAAAATTGCCCAAATCTGCACACGGTAAACTTTCATACGGTATTTTCGGTACCGAAAATACCTACCTGTGAACAATAGCTGAAACAAGACTATCTCATGGAAGCATTTTAGGAATCGTAGAAATCTGTCGAAAAAATTGATATAATGATACCAGCATGGCAATTCGTAAGTATCATTGGTTGATAGGAAAGAGTATTTTGAACGAGAGGGATTACGATATAAGGGGAGAACATTATGGAACAGACACCTGGGGTTTTTTTAGCGAAAAAAAAGAATGGAGATGTGTATTACCGCGCCTCTATTACCTGTAAAGGGAAACATATTAGTCTTGGGAGTTATCCAACCCAACAACAGGCAAAAGCTGCCTATGAAACAGCTACTACTATATATAGGAAGAATCACCTCACATTGGAGGACTATCATGCAGATTCTGCACTTACCTTTGACAAGTGGGTCACACTTTTAAATTTCCGTGACAATGGCATGTACTGTAAGACGCCAATCTACATTTATTCCAACTATTTTTTGTATTATTTTGGTCCGGAAGATTTTCTTAAATTTGATGTAGATGACTTATTCTACTATTCCAAGCACACCATTCAGCGAAGGGGCGGCCATCTGTTTGTAGCCGAATATGGTACCCAGTTCAACATCCTATCCCGCTATGGCATCAAGAATTTTGCCGTTGTAGACAGGGATTACCGCTTTATGAACGGGGACCCTACCGACTTTCGTTACCGAAATATTGAGATTATCAACAAATACCACGGTGTCACGAAAGAGATCAATCGTGGCATTATTTCCTACACCGCAAAAATACATATTAATGGTGATTTTCAAGTTGGCACCTACTCCACAGAAGCAGAAGCTGCAGTTGCCTACAACAAAGCCGCTACACTGCTGCAGGAGAATGGATTTTCAAAGAATTTCCCAAAGAACTATGTATTGGAGCTCAACGAAACCGAATATGCAAAGACGTATCACAAGATTCGAATCTCGAAGCATATCAGAGACTTTGTTTCCTGTCTCCCAGTTACACAACAGACAGAATAAATTACGAGTAAAAAGACCTTTTATATATCGGCATAATATATCGAATTATTCCATCATACAGGTCTCTGAATCGTTACTTCATAATAAGGAAAAATTCGGGAACATTAAATAAGCAGGAATATTTAAAAACGGTCATAGAAAACAATGTTACAGTTCACAAGTATGTGAACTGTAACTGATTTTGGCAATGCTACGCATGAAAAATTGCCCAAATCTGCGCACGGTAGACTTTCATATGGTATTTTCGTTACCGAAAATACCTACCTGTAAACAGTAACAAAACAATACAGCAGGGGGGGAATGATTATGACAGTATCATTTATATGGATCATGGATATCATTGGAACGATTGCATTTGCTTTTTCCGGGGCAATGACAGCCATCCGAAAAGGGATGGATGTTTTTGGAGTGACGATTCTGGCGATCACCACGGCAGTAGGTGGCGGAGTGATTCGGGATGTACTCATCGGACACACTCCACCAGAGATGTTTCAAAATCCACTGTACGCCTTCATTGCAGTGATCACAGCAAATGTCTGTTTTCTTTTTTTGTATTTACGGAAAAAGAGTGTTCCGCAAAACTGGGTGAAGATTTATGAGAAACTGCTATTTCTGTTTGATACACTGGGACTTGCCTCTTTTACCGTAAATGGAGTCAATGCAGGAATGGAAACGGATATGGCAGAAAAATAATTTAAGGTTGCATAATACACACAAAGTTGGAAACGATAAGATTCAGTAAAAGAAAAAGGAGGCACTATTTTTATGAAAAAAAGCAAGTCAGGGATTTTATCGTTACTTATGGTATTTACAATCACACTTGCAGGCTGCGGAACAAACACAGTAAATGAAACAGAAAACCAGACTGGGGACCGAGAGGCACAATTAACCGAAAAGATTGCACAATTGGAACAGCAGGTTGCAACATTAGAAGCAGAAAAAGCGGCTAACCAATCTGCCGCACAGACAGATATGGCAACAAACATGGAAGAAAATACAAACACGGACAACATGGGTTCCGGGACAGACAACACCAGTGTAGATTCAAACGGAAACGGAACTGCTTCCGTGGATACCATAGAATCTCTTACCAAGGAAGTCGAGAACGTGGTAAAAAAGGTAGAGAACGCAACACCTTCCAAAGATCAGGATAAAAAAAGAACGGAATTTTTCCAGTTGAAAGATCAGTTGGATTCAGTAGAACATCGTGTGGATGCCTGTGAAGACTATCTGGAAGCCCAATACCGTCAGGGCGATTTCACCTACGAGGAATATCGTTCAAAAGAGCGCCAGTTGGAAGATTTAGAAGATGAACTGGACAGATGGGAAGATAAGCTGGAACGCAAATTTGGGATGGAGGATTAAGAATAAAATATGATACCTCATTTCTTCCGGTTCCATTATCATAATATTTCAGCCACCAGAGGGCACTTGGTGGCTGAAGCTCAAATATGTATATTGGAAAATCATAGGGGCTTATATTTTCCAATCGAATTAACTTTTTATCTTTGTTAGACAATACTTAACTCTCGTTTCCATTTGGAACATCTGCCAGACCTAAAATATTCTCTACTTCTGACGACTTTCCCTGTATAGCCATCATACGCTTTCTTTATTTACTAGCATTTCTTCCAAATCTTTTATCATATTGTTGATATTATCCACTTGTTCAGACAGGTTCATAATTTCAGCAGTATTCCCCTGCACCATGCTTGTAATATTAGAAAAATCAGAGTTTTCCTGTTGGATTCGCTCGGCAATATCCTCATTTACCACTATCGTTTCCTGTATAATCTGATTCTGCATTTCACGTATTTTGTCTGCCTGCGTAATGGCATCTACGGAATTTTTTAGCATTCCCATCATGCCGCGAATCCCATCTACCGTTTCTATAATGACTGTATTCTGTTTTAGAAGCTGTTCTACATTTTGATTCATATATTTAGAAACATTGGAAGTTCCATTCTGTACACGGGTTACCACGTTGTTGACATTTTGCAAAGATTCCTTTGTGCTTTCTGCTAAATGTCCAACTTCCTGAGCAACTACGGCAAATCCTTTTCCTGCTTCTCCAGCGCGTGCAGCTTCGATCGAAGCGTTTAATGCCAGAAGATTGATGGATTCTGCAATCTCATTGATGATATCTAACGTCTTTCCAATTTCATCTGATTCCTCTAACAGCTTAGCAGTTACTTCCTGTGTCTGATTGGTGGAATTTTTTACATCCTCACTCATTTCAATCAGACGGTTAAGAGCCTGTTCGTTGGATAAAGATATATCTACCAATTCTTTGGAAATGCGGTCCGCATCCTGCATACGACCTTCCATGTTTTTACTATTTTCTTCAAGACTAGACAAATTTTCCTGACTGTGTTCGGATTTGCTCAACATGATACCGTTGCTCTCTAAAAGATTTTCACTAATAGCAGACAATTCTTCCGTAGAAGCACTCTGACTCTGGGAAGTTGCCACTAACACCTCACTGGCACCACCTAATTGCTCAGCAATGGAACTAACTTTTTCAAGTATATCATTCACTTTCTTTTCCTTTTGCTCTACATTTAGAAACAATTCTCTTGCTCTTGTTACAATCAGTACAGACACAAGCAAAGCCAGAATATATACCATAAATACAAAAATCCATATAGAAAGCGTATACATTACCAAATATGCTTTCGTAAATAAAATCAAACCAATGGCATTTGATACAATTGTAACTGCAATACATACTTTTATAACGGAAAAATCATAATATGGAACCATTAAAAACAGTACTAAAAAATAAGCTTCTACCATTGCTCCAAAAGCACCTGGAGTACCAAGTACAATGGTTACTGCCCCAAAAAAGGGAAGAATACTACTATATAAGTACTTTGCATATCTTCCCAATTTTCCCTGAAAGATCTTAACCAAAACACTTGATGCTGTCATAAGGAGTACGATACTATCTTTTAGTGATCCGCCATTAAATAGCAACACATACAAAAAGGCCACCACAGGTATCACTGCCAAAAATAAAAACATAATCAAGTTCATTCTTTTCTCTTCGTTCTTAAAAATTTGTAATTCCATACATTTGTCCCCCTTACTTTTTTTGTAGTGATTTTGCCCACTATCACTAGTTGCGTGTTCCACCTATCAACCCCTAAATAAATGATAGCGAAACACTTTTTTGTGCACATTGACAAAAATAGAAAAGAAATAATAGTTTTTATAGTGAAATTTTACCACAATTTATTATCTAAAGCAACTTATTTTACAAAAATAACCATTTACAAAACAAAAATAACCATCTGAAGATTATGTGTTCCCACTGATCTGGCACAAGAGATAATAATTTGTTACAGTTCACAGGTATGTGAACTGTAACGGATTCGGGCAATGCTGCGCATGAAAAATTGCCCAAATCTGCACACGGTAGACTTTCATACGGTATTTTCGGTACCGAAAATACCTACCTGTGAACAGTAGCAATAATTTGCAATACAAAATAACATTGGTACTCCCTTCTCATTGCTACTTATGGCATTTTATTGTACACTAGGTAGTAGTGAACATTTTTATTCATAAGAATATAAGGGAGGAACTTTCTATGTTAAAAGGAAAAACTGTAGTTTTGGGCGTAACCGGCAGTATTGCCGCTTATAAGATCGCCAATCTGGCAAGTATGCTGGTAAAACAACACGCAGATGTGCATGTAATCATGACACAGAATGCAACCAATTTTATTAATCCAATTACCTTCGAGACACTGACCAACAATAAGTGTCTGGTAGATACCTTTGATCGCAATTTCCAATTTCACGTTGCCCATGTGTCACTGGCTCAGAAAGCAGATATCATGATGATTGCACCCGCTTCTGCAAATATCATTGCCAAACTGGCTCACGGTATTGCAGATGACATGCTTTCTACTACGGCATTGGCTTGTAATGCACCAATTTACGTGTCACCGGTCATGAACACCCGTATGTACGAAAATCCTATTACTCAGAATAACTTAGATGTTCTGCGCAAATTTAATATGACGGTAATCGAACCGGACAGCGGGTTCCTTGCTTGTCGTGATACCGGTTCCGGTAAGATGCCTTCTGAGTCTGTACTGATGGAATATATTATGAAAGAAATTGCCTGCTCCAAAGATTTATTTGACAAGAAAATTTTAGTAACTGCGGGTCCTACTCAAGAAGCCATCGATCCGGTTCGTTTCATTTCCAACCATTCTACCGGAAAAATGGGCTATGCCATTGCAAAAAGAGCCATGCTTCGTGGTGCCGATGTAACCTTAATTTCAGGGCCAACAGCACTCACCCCTCCCGCTTTTGTAAATTATATTCCGGTAACCAGTGCTGCAGATATGTTAGCGGCTGTGACAGAACACGCCGCCTATCAGGACATGATCATCAAATCCGCTGCAGTTGCTGACTATACCCCTGCGGAAGTGGCTACCGAAAAAGTAAAGAAAAAGTCAGACGATCTAGAGATTTCATTGAAGCGTACAACGGACATTTTAGCTTCCCTTGGTGAGAACAAAGCAAATGGGCAGTTATTATGCGGTTTCTCTATGGAAACGGAAAATATGTTAGAAAATTCCAAAAAGAAGTTAGAGAAGAAACATGCAGACTTAATCGTTGCCAATAACCTAAAAGAGACTGGTGCCGGATTTGGAACTGACACCAATATCGTAACTTTGATCACAAAGGATGCCGTTACTGAACTTCCTATGCTATCCAAAGAAGATGTAGCAGATGCGGTTCTGGATACTTTATTACAATTGTCTTCTTCAAATAATCCAAATAAAGAAGAGGCATAAAGTCTTCCTTCCTAAATGCTATACTCGGCTAGCCCCAAAAATAAAGCATGTAAGTTTTTAACTTACATGCTTTATTTTACCCCCAAGTGATACCAACGAAATGCTACTCTGGTATCTTATTATTCTGTATGGATGGCTGCCAAAGGACTTAACTTCATGGCTCTTCTAGCCGGAAAATATCCTGCTACCATTCCCATCAAAGTAGAAAATCCCACTGCTGCCAGTGCCAGCCACCAGTCAATAACAGAAATCTTTCCTGTAGCCATCCCTTCCACAGATGCTGCCAGAGAATTGATGATGAAGGAAATAATCTCTGAAAATCCCAGTCCTACTATACCGCCAATAAAGCCGATGAAAGCCGCCTCAGCTAAAAACAAAAGCATAATATCCTTCATATCACAACCAAGCACTTTCATGACACCGATTTCCTTTGTCCGCTCGTAAGTGGACATCATCATAGTATTGGCAATTCCAATGGCCGCTACCAAAAATGCCACCATACCGATTCCACCTAACACTAACTCTACAATCTGCATGGTAGACTGCATGGACTCAAGCATTTCTTTATTGCTAGAGGCTTCGAATCCCAAATCCATAACCGCCTGCTGTACCATATCAACATTTTCAGCCTCGTCCACTTCCAGCACAATAGAGTTATACACCCATTCATTCAGTGGCTTTCCCTTGTCTCTTGGCTGATTTGGAATTCTGCCTTTCCCATAATTTCTCATTAAATATTCTTTTAAGGTATCGATATCTGCCAATAAAGACATACTATACATACCATAAGACTGTCCCCCTGCCATAATTCCGGTAGGGTTTAGCTGAAGCTTAAACATGGAATTATCCTCACTTCCCATATCCATCTCTGTATCGGTGAACTCTTCACTACTGTCTAAGCCCTCCTCCGAATCTGTAGAAAACTCATCTTTTTCTGTCTCCACAGTGTCTTCGCTGTCCTCACTGTATGCAGTTTCATTGTAACACTCCAGATCATGCAAATCCTTCGTCAGATCCACATCCGGTAATTCTCCAGTAGAGTAATAGTCGCAATACTCGTCTCCCTGCCAATAACCTAAATTGTAGATGATATAGTTTCCCACAAGAACCGGCAATTTATTACCTCCACCTTCCGGCAGACTTCCGGTTTCCACTTCCTGCTGTTCCAAAATACTCTTGTCTACACCTATTACTTCTGCGTAGCCTTCATATTTTCCAATTTTAAAATTCCCAGAGAAATCCAGTTGCGGCATAGCACCGGTTACATGGTCAATCTCGGACAGCATTTCCATATTGCTGTCAGTCAGCATAGTAGACAAATCCAGATGTCCGGAATCTCCTCCTTCGGAACCGGATCGCACCGTAACCTGAGTTACGGAACCAAAACTGGAATACTCGTCCATCAACTGCTGCTTCATTCCCACTGCAAGACTCAACATAGCTACAATAGAAGCAGTACCGATCAGCACTCCCAATACAGTCAATGCAGTACGAAGCTTCCTACGCCAAAGGTTCCCTGCACTCATCCTTATCATATCAAGGAAGCTCATCCTCCATCAACTCCTGTTCTAAAAGCATTCTCTTTTTCTTTTTCTTCTTATGTACGATCACACCAACAATAGCTGCAACCACGCCGACGCCCAAAACAATCGGTACCACTGGTGCTTTTTTCTGTGGCTCTTCCATCATCATCTCTTCATCCATCATCATGGCTTCTTCGTCCATCATCTCAGAAACATAAACTTCTGTTTCTTCCTCATAGGTCTTTGAATCTCCGGATGCATTTTCATAACTGACAATGATCTTTGCCTTCTCTTCACCCTCTTCTAGGGTTTCCTTGGCACCGGTCAATGTAACATTGGCATACTCGGTAGAACCGGAACCAATGTTTCCAATATATGCTTCTTCGCACTCCAACTGGTCTCCCACACATTTTACCGTTACATTGCTCAAAGTCCCTGCGCCCATGTTGTTAATAGATAAAGAAATGTCTCCAGTATCTCCCACCATCAAAGAAGGAGCATACACATCCGATAAGCTCAGTCGATCCTCCACAGTAATTGGAATGGATACATTATCGGTTGCCTCAAATGTATTTACATTTCCATCTTCATACTCTGACTTAATAGTGATTGGGTAAGATTTTGCTCCCAGTCCTGCATTTGCTTTCATAATAAATTCCAAAGTCACAGTACCCTTTGCTCCGATGCTATCCACATAAGCGGTACTGGCACCACTGACTGGAAGAAACTCTCCATTTGCAGTGGAAAGGGTAAACTTAATATTTTTAACTGTTGACGGTGAGTTATTTTTAATCTGCAAACGCAAGGCAAACTTGCTGTTTGGCTTAATCTCCTTCACATCTGTAGTATAACCAACCACCATAACACGAGGAGTGGATTTCTTCTTTTCCAACTCTGTCTTGTCTTTTTCTTTCTTTCCTGTTAATTCTACATTCACAACCTTTTTCGCAGTTACAACCTGATTGTCTTTTTTATATGTAATCTCAAAATTCACTGGTGAATATCCTGTAGCTACGTTGTTCTTCACATCAAAATGATAATTGCAGGATACATTCTTTGTACCACCTGCACTGACAATCTTATAAGCATCCCCACTACTCTTGAATGGGAAATTCTCATCCACTACCGGTGCCACGCTTAAAATCGAATATTTCTTACTTACTGCATTGAAAGATATATTACAACTTCCACCATAGATTCCATTTGGACTATTCTTCATCTGAAGGGAAACATCCGTATCTGCCGCTGTAATCTCCGGACCAGGAGTTTCCTCAACTGTCTTCTTTCCAGTAATCTTCACACTAAATTCTTTCGTAACTACATATTCATTATTATTAACCGTAGTCCCATCTGTGTTCTTTCTTGTATACACAACACTAAAAGACACCGGATAGTACCCCGTCTCCACATTATCCTTCGTCTGAAATGTATAACTGCAGTTGATGGTATTTGCCGTTCCTGCTGTTACACGGCTGGTTTCATTGTCTTTTACGAAGCCGGAGGCAGAATCGATATTTGGAGTCACCGATTCAATGCTGTCTACCGTGTATTTCTTCTTTGCATTGCTTCCACCTGTCAGGGTAAAAGATATGGTAGCACTCTTTCCCGCATCTACATTGGAAATACTTACATTTGAAACTAACACATCCGAATCATTTCCCGGCATATATTCACTACTCTCCATTGCTCCGGCTGTTCCACCTGTCTGAGCTCCATCATTGCCCTCGCCGGTATTTGTCGTTCCACCTGCTTCTGTATTCGTCACTTCTGCAGCATTTAGCACATTGACCGGCATAGTAGTCAGAACTGCTGCCATTCCCAACGCACTTACCACCTTCGTTAATTTTCTGTCTCTTCTTTGCACCTTCCATGCCCCTCCTCTATCTTTATTATTTTTCCATCCTTAATATGGATCTGTCGATCTGCCAACGCAGCCAAGTCATTATCATGGGTAACCATAACCAGTGTTTTATTTCTCTCACTCAGTACTTTTTTCATCAAGTTCATCATCTCTTCTGATGTTGCAGAATCAAGATTACCAGTAGGCTCATCTGCAAACACGATAGTAGGATTTAGTACCAATGCTCTTGCCATTCCTACTCTCTGCTGCTGTCCTCCTGACATCTGATTTGGCCTATGTTTCTTAAACTTACTAAGCCCTACCAGCTGGATCATCTTTTCTGCACGCTTCATTCGTATGGACTTTGGCACGCCTCGAAAGACCAGTGGCAATGCCACATTTTCCACGGCATTCATGGTGCCGATCAGATTAAACGACTGAAAGATAAATCCGACTTTCTCTCTTCGGAAACGAACCAGTCGGTTTTCGTTGTATTTTTCTATCTGCTCTCCTGCAATGCGGATCGTGCCCTTCGTAGGCTTCTCCAGTCCTGCAAGCATATTGAGCAAAGTAGATTTTCCGCTACCGGATGTACCGACGATTGCACAAAATTCGCCTTCATAAATCTGAAAACTTACGCCATTCAGTGCTTTTACATGATTGTTTCCCAACGGATATATCTTATATAGATCCTTCACTTCTATGATACTTTTTTTCACTTCTTTTCTTCCTCCCCCTTTCTGTATTTTTACGTAACTAATCACAACAAGATAGGTGTCTGCTACTCCCAGCATCCTAGAACAACATACATAAACCATGATACACTACAAAATCTTCATATAAAAGAAATATTTCCTTATTTTTTCTTACATTTTTCTTAACAATCATATGAAAACAAAGTGGACAAGTCCACCTCAGCTCCCTATATCCCCCACTCATAAGTGACTTGCTCTGTAGGACGAACTTTCTTATATAGAGCAAAAAAAGGTGCTGCCGTTTCTGCGGCAACACCTTTGCTACTATTTAATGTTCCTTCTGTATCTCTCCAACCTTTGTACAGATAAACTGTTCTACTTCTTCTTTTCCAATTCCCAATGACAATGCCAGTTCTCCATACAAGTGATCTTCTGCCTCCCGAAAGAAACGTTCATCTGAAACTGCAACCTTCTTTCCATTAGCAATACACTCCTGCTTACGAGAATACAGGGACTTGATTACTTTTATCCATTCTCTGCAATCACATGTAGTCATGGCATTTTTGTACTTCTCGTTGCGGGACTTGTCATTGGCAACTTCCAGTTTTTCAATGTTTGGTATTTCTAAAATTAATTGTTGTGCTTCATGTTTGGATAAAATCTCTCGCATCTTCACCTTCTCATTATCCACAGCCGTATAAATCTTATTCCCCTTCGTGTAAACTTTCGACAGCACATAATACAGCTTATTCTTATCCACACCCGGAATATCCATATGTGTAATATCTTCTACTAAACAAACTCCGTGCTTTCCATAATTGACATACTGACCTTTTTGAAACATCCTTGACATCCTTTCTTTGTAGTGAGTCGCAACCCTGTGAAATAGGGCTTGTGACACCGGCGGTAGCCTCCTAATGAGTCTCCATTCTTATAACTCGTTCTCCGCCAGATTAATACGTTCTCTGCTTTCCCTCTACTCCGATGTTGCAATGTCTATGCTTTCTTGAAGCTAATCTCTATGGTAGATATGCATCCTGAAATCTCCACATCAAAATTCTCTAACTTAGCTGGAACAGAAAGTCGATTATTCACATCAATGGATGGCTCAAAAATGACCGCTCCCCGTTCTTTTGCCTTGAGTGGTGGCTTCTCGTCTGAAATATATAACAGTGTATCATCCACCCATACGCCATACAAGTTCTTATTCTTTAATCGATATTCACTTGGCATGACAACTTTTGAATTTGTTACTTTCGATTTTGCCTCTCCGATTGCAAACATGGCCCCCATCTCCTTTTTTGTTATAATCCCTTCATCTTTTATGACAACTTCCCCCTAAGCATGGTATTCTTTGTCCTATGTCAAACGGATCGCGAAATCTTTCAATCCATCCTAATACTCCACCATACCATAGCACTATTATACTAAATTCCCCAAAAAAATGTAAGTGTTTTTATGACATTTACACGCATATGTAAATATATTACAATATTTTCTCATATTTTTGTCAGTATTTAACAGATACCTTCATTGCATTACAACAAATATAACAAATCCATTTTCTAATTCGTTTATCGAATTTTACTTTTTCCGAAATTTTTTTATTTTCTTCTCCGTTCATAAATAACCACAGAGAGAATTCCAACCACGATTACCAAAAAACCCAATTCGCAGATTCCAAGTAACAGACTTTTTTTTGTCCATGCCAATATGCCTACTACAAATAAAAGCAGGATATAAAGACCGATCCAAAGCACCCCCAGAACTTTTCCCACACCTTTCGGAAGCAGTTGTTCTCCTTCCTTAAAGCCGTCTATAAAAAGTTCCAGAGCCTGCCTGATTCGCTTCTTCATATCCTGCCTTCTTTCTTTTCTATTTCTATCCATAAAACTATTCCGTATCCTTGAAACTGAAAAGATTCCACTTTGCCTCCGGTGTATAGCTCAAATGGATTGCCTTAGGAATATTCATAATACTCATCTTCTTTACAGTACCACCATATTCTCCATCCAATGTCCATGACACATCTTTGTCACTAAAAAAACCGACCGCATCTGTGTGAAAGAAATAAAAGGGTGCTGCCGTAAAATCTTTCACTAACAATGCATTGATCGTCTGCTGCAACTCAATAGGATTGGTTGGTTTCTTCACCAACAATGCCTCAAACAAGCCATCCTGCAAATCAATCTTGGATTCATTTCCCAAATTTAATCCTGCTACGGAACGGGTATTTGAAATCATACCATAAATGAAATCATCCTCGATTTCCACCTTTTCTCCCTGCTCATTGTTAAACTGAACCTTCATATGATAGGTATCCAAATTCGTAAGGCTTCGGATTCCTTCCAAAATATATGCCAGATGTCCCAGTGCATTCTTATTCTGTTGAGGAGTTTCATAAGGAATACTGGTAAATGCACCAAAAGCTGCCACATATGCAAAGTATCCGGTAGTTGCCTTTCCTACATCGCACCAGAACTTCTCTCCATTTACAATTCCATTTGCAGCCATAATAGGATTCTTCGAAATATGAAGGGTAGACGCAAAGTCATTGGTCGTTCCAGATGGAATGTATCCGAAAATCGGACGCTTTTCCTCCGGTATGGACATTAAACCATTAAAACTTTCATTCAACGTGCCATCTCCACCAGAAGAAATGATCAATTTAAACTTCTCCCCGTCTCTCTGTATGGTTTCTAACGCATCCTTTGCATGCCGAGTAGGATGAACAATCATCTCCATACCGGTTTCAGCCAATATATCTAATATATCCGCCAGTTTATTCTTTAGTTGTTCCTTCCCGGAATGAGGGTTATATATAAACAACAATCGATTCCTATCTTTCATAAAAAAACCACCTTTTTGCGTTTCTTATTCTTCCTGGAATACTGCTTCCATTTCCGCTATCTGCTCCCTCAAAGTAGGTACCGTCACAATGGTCTTATTTAGAAATACTGCCAATACACCAAATACCACCATAAGGACAACACTTACGATCATCATACCGATATCTGACATTTCCGGCATAATCAGATCCAATACATTGCTAAAACCATTATTCACAAAATGTGCAAAAATAGCCAGCCACACGGAATCGGTTCGACAAGCGATATATGCAAATAAAATTCCCATTGGAATCACATAAATTCCCTGGACGATATTCATATGAAATACTCCAAATAATACGGCAGATATAAGGATGACCGCTGGAACTGAGAAATACTTTTGAAGCCATTTGCGGATTACCCCACGCATGAGACATTCTTCTCCAATAGGTGCAAGCACTACTACTGCAATGGTTCCCAGAACAGCATTCCCGCCAAAACTCATATTCATGGTCTCTTCAAATTGTTCCACTACAGCAGGACATAGCATCGTCATCACTTCCACTATCAACACTGCAAAAAAATATACACTTATGCAGGCAACTGCAACTGTAACAAAATTGGGTATCTTACATACTTTTTTCTTGAAAAATTCTTTCTCTTCCGCTGTCTTTTTCTTTCCATACACAAGCCCATACCAAGTCACAGATAAAATTACACTTAACAATGTTCCTATCACAGTGACGATGGTAAGAAACTCAGGATCCGTAATCAGACTCTGTATGGATTCCGTAACCTTCTGTACATCTGTTTGTGTCACACCATAATACACACTAACTACAATACCGGCTCCCATGGCTACTACAATCTGAACAGCCAAATATGCCAGCATCATCAACAGGGCCATACCTACTCCCACAAATATTTTTTCTGGAATTGTTGACTTCTTTTTCATTTTCATTTTTCTCCTTCTCTTCCTACAATACTTATAAGTCTCATATCAGACAATTATACGCAACGCCTAGGTAATTGTCAATTTGCTACTGTTCAGAGGGTGCGACTGTATATATGCGACTTGTACTATTGCGCTTGCGGATAAGGTACATGTTGCATATATACAGGCATAGCCGATAACGGCATCATGAGAAAAATATCCAGCCATTCAGTAAATTATTATGTCATTTTGCTCTTCTGGTATTTTTCGAATGGCACCCTCTGAGCAGAAACTCTAGCTTCGCTCACCCAACCACTTCTTAAACATCTCCATCAATTTTCCTACATTAATCGGTTTCGCCAAATGGTCATTCATACCGGCACGTTTGGCATCCTGAACATCCTCCACAAAGGCATTGGCTGTCATAGCTATAATCGGAATTTCTTTCGCATCCTCTCTTTCCAATCCACGAATTGCTCTTGTTGACTCATATCCATTCATTACAGGCATCTGCACATCCATAAGAATCAAATCAAAGGCACCTTTCTTAGAAGCCTTAAACTGTTCCAGCGCATCCTTTCCATCCACTGCCATTTCCACCTGCAATCCAAGCATTTCCAGAATTTCTCTTGCAATCTCCCGGTTTACTTCAATATCTTCCACCAACAAAACATGTTTTCCTTCAATATTGACTTCATCCGTTTCCTTCTCCTCTTGTTTGTCTTCTTCCGAGTGTTTATGCAATTGCTTCAAGGATACTAGTACAGTAAAGGTACTACCTTTTCCCAATTCACTCTCCACTTCAATCTGTCCATTCATCATTTTGACAATGTTGTTGGTAATGGCCATTCCCAAACCGGTACCTTCCTCCTTATTCACGCGCTCATCTCTCTCTCGTTCAAAAGGGACAAACAGGCGATTTAAAAATGCTTCCGACATTCCTATTCCATTGTCTTTAACCTCAAATTCATAATGTCCAATCTGTTCCTGTTCTCCAGGATTCTCCCGAACGGTAATGGAAATATTTCCTCCCTCCGGAGTATATTTTACTGCATTGCTCACCAGATTCACAAATACCTGCTGCAAACGCAAAGGATCTGCAATCACATCCGAATGTCGTACCTGCTCCATATTTATGGTCATAGTATGATGTTTCGCTGTCACATTTGGTCGTACGATTTCCTCTAATTCATATAATACCTTTTCAATACTAAGTTCTCCCTCATTCAAGGTCATCTTTCCAGATTCGATCTTACTCATATCCAGTACATCATTGATCAGTCCAAGCAAGTGTTGGCTGGAAATATTGATTTTATGCAGACAGTCCTGAATTTTCTCCTTATCCTCAATATGATTCTCTGCAATTGTAGTCATACCAATGATTGCATTCATAGGTGTTCGGATGTCATGACTCATTCTGGAAAGAAAGTCTGTCTTGGCCGCATTGGCGTTCTCTGCTGCAGCATACGCAATCTCTAAAGCTTTATGGGCTTCCTCCAAAGCCATGTGGGCTTTTTCCAGTGCTTTGTGTTTCTCTTCTTCCTGTACAATACTTGTAACATCCTTTACCACAAACAGGGCATGTCGAATTTCTCCCGCTTCATTACGATCTGACATCATAGCAGTCAAACGATAATACTTTTCGCCATCGGGACTATTAACCTCACAGTCAATTTCCACATCTTTATTTTCTGAGAGATGCTCCCTCAAATATTCCGCACAAAACTTTTCCTCAAATATCTTCCGGCTTTCTTCTTTTAACACATGCTTTGCATACAACTTCACTATCTGATCCCACACACCCATACTTGGAATCAAGTGCTGAAATCTGTTGTCCATCTTAAAGGCAAAAAAACGGTCTTTCTCAAAATTAATATAGACCTCTGTCACATTACTCTTCCCCATAACATTCAGGAAATCCTGATACCTGTGTTCCAGTTCCAGAGTCTCGGCCTCCAGTCCATGTATGGAGCGCATGGCAATCAGTAAAACAGGCTTATCTTCTGTATAGTTATGATCTCTCATAACCTCTACCATATGCCAGATATACTGTCCATTCTCCTTCCTACGAAACTTCTCCTGTAAGTACTCACATCCTTCGGAAAATTTTTCAGAAAGGAAACTAATATCCAATAAATTCCTAAGCTTTGCCTCATCGTCTCTATGAATATCACCATTATAAAGAAATGCATCCCATTCCTTATTGACATTTTTGAAATATTCTCCTTGAACTTTTCCATCTTGTCTATCCCGATTACGCATGTAAGAAAATTCCTTTGTATACAGATTCACACGCATAATCTTCCAATAAAATTTGGTCAGCATCTGAAAAGCATCCTCAATCTCCGTCTTTTTCTGTTCGGCAGTAATATCCTTTATAATTACAAAAGCAATAATGCATCCTGTATTTTTATCTTTGGTCAAAATAATGTGCAATCGATTATAGGTGTGAGTACTCCCTTCAAAATACTGACAGGAAATACTTTGTTGTCCATTTTGGAACATTTTACGCAAATAATAACAATTTAGTTTTTCGCGAATACCATCCTCTTCAAAAACGATGTCCGAATACCTTATCCACCTTTTTATCAAATCATCAAAATCAATAGGAAGCGCCATTCCTAACTTTTCCATTTGTCTTTTCTGATTTTCATCATATTCATAATAAAAACAATCCTCTTTGATAATCCCCTTGTTCAGATCAAACAAATATACACACTTAGAATCATGGATTAACCCATTGCGTAAAATCTGAAGGAGGTTATCCTTCCCATCCGTTTTCTCTGAAAAAACAGAAAAGTTTTTTATTAAAACTTCTGAAAGCTTATCAAGTATTACTTCACCCTTTGAATCCCCCATAAAACACATCCCCCTATCTACTTTTTCTATTTGTCTGTCTTTCGAAAGACTGCAATTTTATATATTACCAGTGCGATTATATATGCCAAAGATAAAATTAACACAAACCATATTACGGACATATATAATGGTTGTTCATATACTCTCAAAAACGGATATGGTCCGTTCATAATTTTTAATGCATTTCCTGTTGTAGAACAGACAGCATATACCGCTGTAGGCAATAAAGATATATAGGTCATGGAAAACTTCCACTGAATCTGCCTATAATCCCATAACAATAAAGAAAAGATGGATAACAACGGACAGATGGTGTGCTGATAAAGCAATGGACCTTCTGTCAACAATCTGGAATATCTTCCCTCCATTGGTGCCAAAATAAAGATAACAACGAAAAAAGTTACCATCATACAAACTACACCATAAAACTTCATGCAGCCAAACCATTTGGGAACCGGTCGGTTTTCTGCCATTCCAATGGTATAACAGATATGCATCCCACAACAAAAGGCAATAAACAAATTGCTTAAGGTGGTGTAATACTGCAACATCTGTACGTCATTCATTTGGATTTCCTGAACACTTCCCAATATTCCCAAAAATACGATCATGGCATCCACCACTACAGAAATCCACATCTGCCTTTCTATCTTCTTGCAGTTATCCACATTATTCATTTTTTACTTCCTTTCTTTTCTTCCATCTTTCTTGTCTACACTGGGTAAACTCCACAAAAACAATACTTCTTTGTCCTTCTTCTACTCTTTTTCTGTTCTAAATAGGACCTTTTTCCTATCATATTTTTAAACTTTTCCACAGCAACCCACATGCATTCCACGAGTTATCCACAAGTTTATCCACAGCTGGTGGATAAATAGATAAGGACGCTCCCATTCCTTACCTTGAACGGTTACGTCCTATGCTCCTTATTTGCCTGTTGGAAGGTTTAATTTTCTCTTCAATTTTTTTGTCAAAATATGTATCTGCATCACCTTTTTGACCAATTTTATTCTGTGTACCTTTGTTATCCACTAACATACCTACATAACCATTTCTACCTTCCGCATACACTCCATATGTACCTGTTGTCTCATCATAAAAACACATCAAAGGTGAATCTTCCAACTGCTTTGACTGAAACATATCACTAATAGCAGCGCTGTTTGGCACTTCCATCGCCTCCAGCACAACGGAATCATCTAAGGTTACTGAAGCGGGATCTTCTGCCTCTGCCAACGCACTTTGATACGCGTCCAATACCGTACCCAACACCTGCTGATCCTTGGTCTGCTTAGCTGTCTCTATGTATGGAAGAAAATTTACTCCTATAAAAATCACAAGAACAACTATAAACACAATTGCACCGAGCATTTCAATCCTGCTAAATCCACAATTTTTTCTTTGCTGTCTCTTCTTTTTTTCTTTTTCCTTTTTCATTTTCATTTTTCCTTTCTCTCTTTCTGTCATCCTCCATTTCTAACTTTCAGATTGCCCGGACTTCTCCAAATCCAGCAATACATGGTAAACCTTCTCACAAACTTTTCTACAAATATATTCTACAACTTACAAACAAAATCTGCAAGTTTTTTCCAAAAACCATGCAGCAAAACTATAACAGTTCAGATGGTCCTCTACAAGTTACGGTTCACATACCTGTGAACTGTAATCTTTACAATCTTGCAACTGCTTCTTTCATAACCTTAGCGATATCTTCATGTATGGAAAGATCCGCCTTTCCGTCTGCTAGTGTCTCCGTTTTATTAATCTGCACAATATATTTTCCCCTAAAATAATTGATCAATCCTGCTGCAGGATATACGGCAAGGGAAGTTCCACCAATAATCAACAAATCTGCATTTGCAATGGCATTGACTGCACCGGATAGCACTTCCTGATCCAGCCCCTCTTCGTATAACACCACATCCGGTCTTACCTGTGCTCCACACTCCTCACAAACAGGTACTCCTGGCGAATCTAACACATACTGTGCCGTATCATATCGCTTTCCACAACTTACACAATAATTTCTGTGGACGGAACCATGTAACTCATATACCTTCCTGCTACCTGCCATCTGATGCAATCCATCAATATTCTGAGTTACCACTGCAGTTAATTTTCCCATTTCCTCTAACTTTGCCAATGCTTCATGGCAAGCATTTGGTTTTGCCTGTGGATACACCAGATTCTCCTTATAAAACTCGTAAAAGTCCTCCGGATGTTTGACTAAAAAGGTATGAGATACTGCCTCTTCCGGTGAGAAATGTTTTTTCAAATTCTTACTGTATAATCCATCTGAACTTCGAAAATCCGGAATGTTGCTGGCTGTACTCACTCCTGCTCCACCGAAAAACACCACATTGTTACATTCTTTCAACATTTTTACAAATTGTTCCATCTGTTCCATCCTGTCTCCTCCTTCTATCGATTCTGTTTCCAGCTTACCATTCTCACATTTTATACACACTCATATAAAGATCCAACGGCTGGTCCTTTCCATTAATTTGCATCTGTCCCGGGTACATATCAAGGCTCATACCTTTCGTGGTTCGCAGTACAAGGCTTCCATTTTCTCCATCCTTTACGGTAAATTCCAGACGATACCCTTTTGTTTCGGATGCAGGCAGATCCCCCACATCAATTGTAACCTTTTGCATTCCTTGTATATTTTTTGATGCAATATCCCTTCCATACAAAAACTTTCCTTTTCCGTCATACAACTTCACATGGATTACACCATCATTTTCACTGGCATTCGTACCATCACTGAGACGCACACAAAATTCCAGCGTATCAAACTGTTCTTCCGGATAAAAGGTCTGTATGACCTGATCTCCATTTTCCAAATCCATATCATACAACCAGGTGTATCCGTAGCTCTTAATGGAATATGCCCGTTCTCTGACTTCCCCCTCATAAATATACTGCAGCACACCTACATAACTAATAAAACCAATGCCGGTAATGGCCATTATAATCTTGCGTGATGACAGCTTAAGGTTAAACAACTCAGACATGGATGGTATGGATAAATTTCCTGCCACCAGGAAAAAAATTGGTAAAAACGGAAGGGCATATTCCGCCTTTACTTCCCAGAAACAATACATCAAAATGGCACCAAACAGCACCATTGTAAATATAAAATCGTAGGTCAAAATTTTCTTTCGCACCAGTTGGCGAGACAGATTGACCATCAGAAACAAAAGTGTAGTCAACCAAAACACCTGACAGTACAACAATGCAATCTGATTGTAGCGGCCGGTTATATATTTATCTAACTCTGTATAACCTACCGTCTGGGTTAATCGACAACTTACAGAAAAGCTTCCATCTGACCACATGATTTTCATCTTATCCATCCAGAAAGGAACGATCTTTTCCACACCTAAATCCTTGTAATTCTCCCAGGTTTTCTCTAATGTTTTCGGCATTTTCTCCTTATTATCCAACCCTCTGGTATACAAGTCATCCTGTACATTATACTGCCCATTATTATGGGATCCCATCATAAGCCAGTGGGTAACCGGATAATTTCCTTTTTCCGCTTTTCCAAAATAGCGATCCGATACCTTCCCAATTCCCATATAGGTTCCTACAGAAACTACCAAGGCAAGAACCAGTAACAGAATACATTTGGTATAACGATACGCTCCAAATTCGCTGTGACGAAATTTTTTTATAGCCAAAAACAACATTCCAATAAACAATGCAATAAAAGGAAAGATGGCGGTAGGGCGAATAAAATATGACACCACTACCAAAAAGCAGCACACCCCGGTTAGCAACACCCGCAAAGGATAACTTTTTGTCTCATACAGACAAATTCCCAAATACAAAATTCCCATCATAAAAGGCACACTGATCGTATTGGAATAGACCCAGAAAACCATAAGATAATAGACCGGATTGGCCACACAGAACAGCAAAGTCTTAACTGCACAGGAAAGTCCTCTGATTTTCTTTGCAGTAAGAAAGGTAAATCCGGTTCCCACCAGTAAACATACGGCATTCACAACATATGCCATAGTGTAATAATGTCCGATCCTAAACCATTTCACAATTTTGTAGTACCAAGAAAAAAACACTGTTAGCAAATAGTTATTTCCATACTTGGTAAAATAATTAATATAAATGCTGTCCTTTGAAATGGGTTTTTCGCCACCTTCCGAAAAATACAACGCCTGGTCTAACATAGAATGACAATCATTTCTTGGAATCACATGGAGATTTCCAATGAGAAGGGCGTAGATACAGACAGAGATACCGAACAATATTCCTGCACAGATCCACAATTGTTTTTCCTTAAGTTTGTCGATACAGCAGAACGCCTTCCATACCCCTATGGAAAACAATACTGTCGCTACAAATAGAAAAAGATACCTGGCATTTTTTTCAAAGAAATGCTCCAAAAAAGAATTGCTCTGTCCATGGTCCCATCCCTCTAACCAACACAAGAAAAATACCCATATGACAATAACTGTCACAATTTTGCATAGCATATTTTTTGTTTTTTCTAACATTCTTTCACTTTCTTCCTTATAAATTATAACGATTCAGCTCCTTCCTATTATATAGGGTTCTGAATCGTTACCTTGATTTTATATGTACTCTACTTTCCAGCCATAAATCGAAGGGGTGTGCGTGTTACGATCTGATCACACAGGAAGCAAAAACACATTACAAATAGGAACATTACATAATTGTTTTTTCCCATCCCAAACTGCCCCAGCAAATCTTTTCCCATCACCATTGCTATACTTTGATGAAATGCAAAATACAGCATTGTATTTTTTCCAAGGTACTGAAGCACCCGCATATTTCTCAAAAAATAACTCAAACACCACACTCCAAAACTTCCGGTTAAAGCGCCCAGCACGGTAACCAGTGGAATACAATGCTGGTTATGAAAGAGTTCATAATATTCACCTGTAACCTCCCAGTTCACCCAGATGCACAATCCCATCACCAGAAAGCAAAGGAGCATACAGGACCAGTGTAAAATCGGTTTTGTCACTACCTTTTCCAAAATTGCATGTCTCCTGCACAAATACCCTGCTGCCAGATAGATCTGAATCACACATGCAACATCTATGTTCCAATAAGGCTCTCCTCCCACACATATGCCATATGCCATACCAGCTAATGAAAGTAAAATGCTCAGTACCAAAATTCCCACTTCATCCTCTTTTGTATGTGCACAGATTACCTCAAAAATGAGCACTCCTAAAAATAACGCCGTTAAAAACCATAGCGTGGTATATCTCTTCTGAATTAAAAAGAGTTTTATACGCCCTCGAAAAACATCACCATTCCAATCATAATATCCAGTCAGGTACAAAGTTATCACCAGTGCACAGGACAGATAGGGTATCAGATAACCTTTTGCCTTTTTTTTCAAAAAAACTTTCCAGTCCGGTGTGTATCGAAAAAAATATCCTGACACCATAAAGAACATAGGCAGGTGAAAAGCATAGAGTACTCTTCTCACTTCCGGCTCCTTCCATATGTGTCCCATAATTACCGCAAGCAAAGCAATGGCCTTTGCTACATCCATATATGTATTGCGTTCCTTCTTTTCTACTGTCTCCATTCTGATTTCTCCCATTCCGCATTTTCCAAAAAGACATTCTTTGACCTTTTTCGCATTTTCTTTTCCTTTACTTTCTTAACTTCATTTTTACTGTATTTTAGTTTTTTCATTTCTACTTGTCAAGTCATTAGAAAATCCATCCATTTTTTTCCCTCGAAAGGATGACAAATCCTAAATAAACCATTATAATGGAGGAAGCGAATTGAAAATTATTTTACAAATGGAGGATTTTTAAATGAGCAATTGGAATAACTTAGACACTTTGAACTCTTTTAAAGCACTTGCAGAATGCAAAGACAGTGTGGATTTAACAAAGGTTATGGCTGGTGACAACGGTGCCACTCGTGCAAAGAACTACAGCACACCTATGGCTGCCGGTCTTCAGTTTAACTACGCTTCTAAGCAGGTGGATGACAATGTTCTTGAGAAGCTGGCTGCCCTTGCAGAAGAAGCTGAATTAGTTGAAAAATACAAAGAGCTTTACAATGGTGCCATGATCAACACCGGAGAGCAACGTCTGGTACTTCATCAGTTGACCCGTGGTCAGTTAGGTGATGCTGTACAGGCAGATGGTGTGGATAAGAGAACATTTTATGTAGAACAGCAGAACAAGATTGCTGATTTTGCAAACAAAGTACACAATGGTGAGATTACAAACGCTGCAGGTGAGAAGTTTACTACGGTAGTTCAAATCGGTATTGGTGGTAGTGACTTAGGTCCTCGTGCTATGTATCTTGCATTGGAGAACTGGGCAAAGGTGAACAACACCTTTAAGATGGAAGCAAAGTTCATCAGTAACGTAGATCCGGATGATGCTGCAGCAGTATTGAATTCCATTGATGTTGCACATTCTATCTTTGTATTGGTTTCTAAGTCCGGAACTACATTGGAAACTCTTACAAATGAAGCTTTTGTGAAAAATGCTTTGGCAAATGCGGGATTGGATACTTCTAAGCACATGATCGCAGTAACAAGTGAGACTTCTCCACT
>JBGVLO010000122.1:0-4861 GCA_045124315.1 Lachnospiraceae bacterium | reverse complement strand
TTTTCTCCTCGTATAATAAGTTTGTAAGCAATAAAAATCTGCTTACAGACTTATTCTTTTTTTATGGTATAGAGGTAAGGACATCTAAGAGGAGCTCCCCTCATCCAATTCCCATCTATACAGTTAATAGTTACATTTATTAATAGTTAATCCTGTGTTATGATATCAGTAGAGTCTGATGTCCGAAGGCACTGCTTTTTCTCCTTTCAGCCGGCTTAGTCCGAGACTGCTTACAAAGCATGCAGCCTGGCGCATATGGCACATTCTGCTTACACAGAAGTTGCATCTCCAGCCGTAGCACCAGCAAAAAATGCTGACTGGATGAATGCTCATTACGCGAGGTTTCAGTCACCATATGTAGCGCAGGATAAACCTTCACTTAAGACTTCACAAATCCAGATCAGAAAGGAGCGTGATAACATGATAAAGATCAACTATATGTCCACTTTGTTTGTTGGTATTGATGTAAGCTCAAAGTCTAACGTAGTTTGCGCTATGGACTTTGATGAAAATCAATACATATCCTCATCTTTCAAGAACAATCAACCAGGTGCTGATGAACTTGCCAAGATGATTTTAGAATGCATGAAGACGCATTCTAACTTAAATACCATTGTTGTTGCATTGGAGTCCACATCTGTTTATAGCATTCATATTGCAAACTTCCTGGCAACATGCGAAGTTCTAATGCCCTATAAACCTTATGTGTTCTGCTTAAATCCTAAAGCAACCGCTAACTACCGCAAAAGTTATATCGCTATGGAAAAGTCGGATCCAATGGATGCATATCTCATAGCTGATTTTGCCCGATGCGGTCGCACAAAGAAATGCGAACCCTGGCGTGGCGGTCAGTTTTTAGCATTAAAACGCTTGACCCGACATCGTCTTCATCTGGCTGAATGCATCACCAGAGAAAAAACTTATATGGTTTCAAACCTCTATTTGAAGTTTAGTGAACTTCAGCTTTTAGATGATGATAAACAACCTTTCAGCAACATTTATGGAGCTACATCCTCTGCCATTTTGACAGAGTTTATGTCTCTTCAGGATATCATAGATGCCTCTGAAGAAGAATTACTGCAATTTCTTGCTCAAAAAAGCAAAAATCGTATCAGTGATATATCAAAAACCTCTGAGCTGTTAAAAAAAGCTGCAAGAGATTCTTATCGGTTAGACAAATGCATGTATGAGCCACTCAATGTATCATTAGCAAGCTCGTTTAACTGCATTCAAACCTACCAGAAAGAAATAAAACTGATAGATCAGGCAATAGAGAAATGTATCAATGGTATGAATCCCAATGCATTTACAATTCTCAAATCAGTTCCGGGAATAGGTCCTGTATGGGCTGCCGGCATCCTGTCTGAAATAGGCGATATTAACGCATTTCATTCTTCAGATGCACTGGCTAAGTACGCTGGTTTAATTTGGCTCAAAAACGATTCCGGAGACTTCGTTTCCGAAGACAATCGTGTGTCCAAAGCTGGTAACACATATCTTCGTTATTATCTCGGAGAAGCTACCAACAGCGTAAGACGCCATATTCCTGAATATAAAGAATTCTATTCTAAAAAATATGCTGAAGTTACCAAACATCAGCACAAGAGAGCACTCGCGCTTACATCTCGTAAATTCGTACGACTCGTTTTTGGATTGCTGGTCAAAAACCAACTGTACACCGGCGAAAAATTGGACGCCGAACCAAATACCTAGTCGAACTAGTGTTCGGAAAAGACAAGTTTTTTCCGAATGTTTATTAAGTGCACCCTTTTTTCAGAAATTCATATCAAAAACTATTCTAATTTAGTCTTGACATATTACCAGAATGCTTTCTTAATAGCGGAACAAAGCGTGCAAGCACGATCCCGCAACGCTACATCTTCTCATACACTTTCATGCTTTGCCAAGCTGAATTATATACGTAGTACATCTTCCATACCAATTCGTGCACATCCTCGAAAAAGGCTCTATAGAAAACGCAGAGCACTTTCCTATAGTAAACGCTCAAAGACATACTATTCAACTAAGGGACTACTGCGCCCAAAAACAGGGCTTGTATTCCCTAAGTTTCATAGTAAAAAAGCTCGTCCCTTTCGATAAAAATTACCGAAAGGGACGAGCATATATTCTGTTATTACTCGCGGTTCCACCCTTTTTGCCATGTAAACATGACCTGCTTCATTGGACGATAACGGTGTCACCGGACCGGATTAGGGTCACTCCGAGGTAGTCTTCAAATGCTTCCTAAGGAAATACTTTCAGCAAATGTATCTCTCTCTGTCTTATTCCACATTCTACTCGTCTCATCTACGTATTAGTCTGTATATCTAACCTTTTTTAGTATAGGCATTTCTACTTTTTTTGTCAAGCCTTTTCCAAATCGAAATATTCTTCCAAAATAGCAGCTGCCTCCTGTACAAGCTCTACACAAGGACGCTTTTTGTAATATTCACCGCTTCTGCTTTCCGGTGTAGTGTCCTTAAATTCACTTTTAGAATCTAGTCCTAACAATTCACGACAAATGATAGAACCACCACTTCGACTCTTGAATTCTTCTGCAAGTTTTTGAACTACATCATAATTACCTTTTTTTCCTTTTGCATCGCTACCTTCTGTTGTTCCCGTTTCCAAACCTGCCACCATAAACATACCGCTTGCAGCGCCACATACTTCCCGCATGCGGCCAATGCCACCACCGAAGGAACAGGACAGACGAAGTGCCTGTTCCATATCTAAATCATATAAATCTGCAAACGCTCCTAATACCGACTGTGAACAATTGTATCCCATTTTAAAAAGTTCTACTGCCTTATCCTGTCTCTTGCCCATACTTTGTTCCTTCTTTCTTAGCCTACCGAGTCATCATCACCATTATCTCCTTCATCTCCACCTACACCATCATTTGGTGCAGGAGCTTCCGTTACTACTGGCGCCTTTGTCACTACCGGCGCTTTCGTCTCCTTTGGTTTTTCTGGTGCCTCAGTTACTTCCGGTGCTTTTGTAACTTTTGGTATCTCTGGTTCTTCTGTAACTATTGGTTCTTCTGTTTCTGTATAACTTGGCGCCTGTGTCACTACCGGTGCCTTCGTATAAGTTACCACCGGTGCTTTTGTAATTGTAACCGGTGCTTTCGTATAAGTTACTGT
Source organism: Lachnospiraceae bacterium (assembly GCA_045124315.1). Classification (GTDB taxonomy): domain Bacteria; phylum Bacillota; class Clostridia; order Lachnospirales; family Lachnospiraceae; genus CAG-411. Next base: position 1,715 of record JBGVLO010000122.1, on the reverse strand, counting down.
TGGCGCTTTTGTAACTACAATATTCTTATCCGAATCTGCGGAAGGATTAATTGTATAAATATCACCAACACCATCACCATAAATAAATTCCCATAAGGCTTTATTGTTTGCATCAAAATCAATAACTAACGCGGAACCACAATTTGAAAATCTTTGTCCATAATATTCACCATTAAGAGGAATTCTCTTCTGCTGAATTTCAGGAATCCCCATCTGTAATACTGCTTTTGCATAATTTAAAATATCTACTTTCCCTATATTGGTAGATACATATGGTAAAAGCTTATTCACAATACTAACCATTTCTACTGCATTTAAATCTTTTACCTTAGAATATACCTGTGTCAATACTGCTCTTTGTCGATAAGTTCTACCAAAATCATCATTTTCTCCATTGATAGCTGCTCTCTTACGAACACGACAATATCCTAACGCCTGTGTTCCACTTGCAGTCTGTTTTCCAGGCACTACATTACGCTGTGATTTATCACTAATATAGTTGGTTGTATTCAAATACTGTGCTTCTGCTTGTGTAAGTTCAATCTCAACTCCACCTAATTCATCAATTAGTTTTCTAAAGCCTGCAAAATCAACACGAACATATCCGTCTAATTGAATACCAAAATTCTGTTCAATTGTGTCGCATAACAACTCTCCGCCACCAAAACTAAAAGCAGCATTTAATTTATTATTTCTATATCCGGGTATTGAAACATAGCTATCACGCATAATTGAAACAATCTTTAAAGTCTTATCTTCTGTATTCATACTTGCAATCATCATACTATCCGAACGACCATTACTATTTCCACTATTAATCTTTTCTTCACCAATTAACAAAATATTAATTACCTTTTCATCTAATACTATTTGATCCTGGTCTCTTGGTGGTAAAGTCTCCTGTGCTGCCAACTCACTATCTGATAAATCCGTAGCCATCCTTGTTGATTCATCCACATAATTGATTCGGAATAAAAACCATCCAATTACAAGCACTGCAACTAAAGCAACCGTTCCTATTGTTGTCCCGAATGCAACTAAAGCTTTCTTCTTTTTACTCCATTTTTTCTTCACAGAATCGAAATCATCCTCATATTCATTTTTATATGTCTCTTTCTTCTCACCTGTAACTTCTGCAACTGCATTTGATAAATAAGATTCCAAATCTTCTGAATCCTCAAACTGCAAGTCTCCATACGAGTCATAAGATACATTCTCACTTTTTGCCTGCTTTTCTTCTTCCTTATCCTGATTATCAAATTCAAATCCTTCTGTATTTACATTTTGTTCTTTAGAAGATGATTTATCCTCCTGTCCTCTCCTGTTACTCATAAAAAGCTTCCTTTCCCTGAAATTTAAATATTTCCAGTTATCTTGTATTTTAATATAGCCAAAGCTTCCCGCAAATAATAATGCGGACGCATAATGGCATCTGTTGGTGCTGCAAGACCAGAGCCAATTTCTAATCCCTGTTTCTTTCCTATTGCCAACGCACGATAAAGATGAAAACCGTTGCTTACAATCACAATATTCTTTGGTGCTCCGGTAATGTACTGCCTGCTATATCGGATATTCTCTTCCGTATTGGTCGAATGTTCCTCTTTTATAATACGGCAAGATTCCACTCCCTGATTTACCAGATAAACAAACATAGCCTCCGCTTCCGTGATATCTTCTCCTTTTCCCTGTCCACCGGAAACAATCACTTTCGTCTG